>CAZVNU010000039.1:0-6039 GCA_964628335.1 uncultured Phycisphaeraceae bacterium | reverse complement strand
AGAGGCCAAGGACCACGGCGAAGGCGGCACCTTGGTCGGCGCCAGCTTGAAGGGGCAGCGGGTGTTGATCGTGGACGATGTGATCTCCGCCGGCACCGCCGTGCGCGAAAGCATCGCCTTCGTGCAGGCCGCCGGCGGCACGCCGGTGGGTGTATTGATCGCCTTGGACCGCCAAGAGCGCGGCACTGGCGCCTTGTCGGCAGTGCAGGAGGTCCAGCGAAATTTCGGCCTGCCGGTAGTGGCCATCGCCACCCTGGCCGATTTGCTGCGTTTGGTGGCCCAAAAGCCGGAATTGGCGCCACATCAGGCGGCCATCGAAGCCTATCGGACCCAATACGGGGTATAAAACAAAACCCATGTAATGAATTGCGCTGCGGCGCGTCCTTCGACCTTCATCTTCATCCACCTTCAACTCCCTTTCCCATGCCCATCACCCGCCGCTCCTTCTTGCAAACCACCAGTGTGGCCGCCGCTTCCGCCGCTTTGATTCCCTCCGGCTTGGCCAAAGCCGCCGATGCACCCCAAGCCGGGGCCAAGCCGGAGACCGTGCCCGCCGCCCCCGCCGCCGAGAAGAAGTTGCGCCTGGCCCTGATCGGCTGCGGCGGCCAAGGCGGCGCCGACCTGGGCGGCATGGCCAGCCACCCACGCTTGCAATTGGTGGCTTCCTGCGACCCCGACAAGGGCCGCCGCGACGGCACGGCCAAGCGCTATGGCGAAAAGCAAGGGAACGAAGTCAAGGCTTACAGCGACTACCGCAACCTGCTGCGTGAAATGAAAGGCCAGATTGACGGCATCCTGGTGGCCACCACCGACCACATGCACGCGCCCATCGGCCTGCTCGCCATGAGCATGGGAATCCATGTCTACGGCCAAAAGCCGCTCGCCCGCACCATCGGCGAATGCCGCGCCATGACCGAGATGGCCGCCAAGACCAAAGTCATCACCCAGATGGGCATCCAGATCCACTCCGACACCATCTACCAAACCACCCGCGCGTGGATCCGCGCCGGCGTGATCGGCAAGGTCAAGTCCATCTCGTCGAACATGTGCGGCAACAAGCCATGGGGCGGCGTGGTCAAATTCAACACCGGCGCCGCCCCCGAGGCGATGGACTGGGACCGTTACCTTGGCGTCGCCGGCAACCAGCCTTGGAGCAATGAAATCCACCCGATGAACTGGCGCAAGTGGGCGGCCTTCGGCTCGGGCATCCAGGGCGACATGGCCTGCCATGTGTTCGACCCGGTGTACATGGCCACCGGCCTGACCGCCCCGACCAAGGTCGTCTCCTTCGGCCCGCCGTCCGAGGATGAGCGCTTCTTCGCCTTCGACAACGATGTGGAATACACCTTCCCCGGCACCGAGCAGACCGCCGGCGAGATCAAGTTGCGCTGGCGCAGCGGCAAGATCTACCCGCCCAAGGACCTGCATCCCGGCATGGAGGCGCCGTCCTCCGGCTCGCTGATCATCGGCGAAAAGGGCGCGCTCAAGATCCCGCACATGGCCTTCCCCACCGTGGTGGACGCCCAAGGCAACGAAATCAAGCGCAAGGACCTGCCCGCCGCCGCCCCCAGCCGCAACCACTACCACGACTGGGTCGACGCCGTGCTGGAGAGCGACCAGTCCAAGGCCACCGCCGGCTTCGCCTACGCCGGCCCGATGACCGAGGCCGTGCTGATGGGCCTGGCCATCAACCACGCGCCGAACAAGGAATTCACCTGGGATGCCACCGCCTGCAAGTTCGTGGGCGAAGGCAAGGAAGTGGCGAAGGCCAACGCGCTGGTGCACCCGCAATACCGCGAAGGTTGGACCGCGCCGGGGATGTGAAAAAGTAGCGGCGGCCCGCCGCGTCCGGGAAAACAAGTAAAAGACAACGCGCGCCGCAACCACGGCGCGTGTTGTCTTTCGGAAGAAAAGCGGACGCGGCGGGCCGCCGCGTCTACATTATCCCCATGCACCCCTTCCCCTCCCTGGCCCACGGCATCTTCTTCGACCACGCCGCCGTCGCGCCCATTCCGCTGCGCGCCGCCGAAGCGATGGGCCGCGCCGCCATGCTGGCGGCGCAAGGCAAACATGCCGACCAAGCCTGGTACCGTGAAGCCCTGCGCGTGCGCCAACTCGGGGCGCGCATGGTCGGCGCGCGCGGGCCGCATGAGATCGCCTTCATCCCCAACACCTCCACCGGCTTGGCCACCCTGGCCTTGGCCGGCTTTCGCGGCCGGGGCTGGCACACCGGCGACCATGTGGTGTGTCTGGCCAACGACTTTCCCGCCAACCGCCTGCCGTGGCTCAACCTGCGCAACCAAGGCGTGAAGGTGGACGAAGTGATGCCCGATGGCCAGGGCTTGGTCGGCACCCAAGCCATCGTCAACGCCATCACCAACCACACCCGCATCGTGGCCATTCCGCATGTGGTGTATTCCACCGGCGAAAAATTGGATTTGGCCGCCATCAGCCAAGTCGCCCATCAGGCCGGCGCTTGGCTGTGCGTGGACGCCATCCAGTCGGTGGGCGCCATGCCGGTCGATGTGGTGAAGGATGGCGTGGACTTTTTGGTGGCCGACGGCCACAAATGGATGCTCGGCCCCGAGGGCGCCGGCATTTTGTACTGCCATGAAGACCTGGCCCCTCAATTGCCGCCGCCCATCGTCGGCTGGATGAACCGTGAAAATCCTTTGGACTTCGACGGCGCCGGCCTGCGCTGGCAGCCCGACGCCCGCCGCTTTGAACCCGGCACTTGGAATGTGATCGGCCTGCACGGCCTGGCTGGCGCACTCGATGTGCTGCTGGAGGAGGGATTGGAGCAGGTCTGGCGGAAAATCGATGCGCTCAATCTGCGCCTGCGCGCCGGCTTGCTGGCCAAAAATCACACCCTCATCAGCCCGCGACAAGAATCCAAGCGCAGCGGCATCGTCGCTTTTCAGCCCCCGGGCGCCCCAAACACCCCGGCCGGGTTGCTGGCCATCCAGGCGCAATTGAAGGCCAAGAACATCCGTCTGGCGGTGCGCGCGGGCTGCTTGCGCGCCAGTCCCCATTTTTACAACACCGACGCGCAGGTGGACGCGGTGCTGGCGGCGTTATGCCCCCGGGACCGCTGACCTTCAGAAGGTCAGCGGTCCCGGCTTACAATCTGTCCCATGTTCACCGGCATCATCCAATCTCTGGGCTCGCTCCGCTCAACCAGCGCCACCCCCTTTGGCAAACGCTTGATCGTGGACGCCGCCGACCTGCGCCCCCATGGCGGCGCGCGCGGCATCCAGGCCGGCGACTCGGTGTGCAACGCCGGCGTCTGTCTGACCGCGGTGGAAGGTCAATCCGCCGATGGCGCCCTGACCTTTGATGTGATTTTTGAAACCCTGCAAAAAACCAACTTGGGCGCATGGCAAGCGGGCCACCGCATCAATTTGGAATTGGCCGTCACCCCCCACCAACCCTTGGGCGGCCACTTCACCCAAGGCCATGTGGACGGCGTGGGAAAAATCAAATCAGTGGCACAAGACGACGGCGTCTATCGCATCGAAATCGCGCCAGGCGAAGACGCCATGGCGCACATGATCCCGCGCGGCTCGGTGACAGTGGACGGCGTGTCGCTGACCCTGGCCCGCGTGCATGATGATTCCTTTGAAGTGGCGCTGATTCCAGAAACTTTGGAGCGCACCACCTTGGGCGCGCTCAAGGCGGGCGACCAGGTGAACATCGAATGCGATGTGCTGGCCAAAACGCTGGCGCACCAATTGGCGCGGATGCTGGGGAAGGGCAAGGACAAGGCGGGGAAGAAGACCGTGACGGTGGAGTTACTCAAGGAAGCCGGGTTCCTGGCCTAAGCGCCGCCTTGCGCTCACGAGCCCCGAGCGCAAGCTCGGGGGTGCGCACGCCGGCGAAAATGAAACCCCTGAGCTTGCGCTCAGGGCTCGTGAGCGCGACATCCCTGTTTTTCCCCATATCCATGAAACTCCCCGCCCTCCTCGCCGCCCTCCGCGCCGCCGCCCCCGAATCCCTTGCCCAACCGTGGGACAAGGTCGGCCTCCACCTGGGCCGCGCGTCGGCCCAGGTCAAACGGGCGCTGCTCACCATTGACCTGACCGAGGCCGTCGTCGCCGAGGCGCGCCAAGAGAAGTGCCGACTCATCGTCGCCTACCACCCGCCGATCTTTGCGCCGCTGACCGGCCTGACCGAACGCAGTTGGAAAGAGCGCGCGCTGCTGGCCTGCGCTGAACACGAAATCGCCGTCTACTCGCCGCACACCGCGCTCGACACCGTGCGCGGCGGCATCACCGATGCGTTGTGCGCCGCGCTTGGCGCCGGCAACGCCGTGCCCATCGAACCGGTGCCGCCCAAGCGCAACGAATACAAAATCATCGTGTTCGTGCCTGAGGCGCACACGGCGCAGATCCGGATGGCCATGGCATCCGCCGGCGCTGGCGGCATCGGCAACTACCGTGGATGCTCCTTTGAATCGACGGGCCTGGGCGGCTTTCTGCCGATGGCCGGCGCCAAGCCCGCCCTCGGCAAAATCGGCACCCGTGAAACAGTGCGCGAAACCAAACTGGAAATGCTCTGCCCGGGCGCCGCGCTCCCCGCCGTGCTGGCGGCCCTGCGTGCGGCCCATCCTTACGAAGAGCCGGCTTTCGACATCCTGCGCCTGGAGGCCGAACCCTTGCCACCCGCAGAGGCCCACGGCGCAGGCCGCTTGCTGACTCTCGACGCGCCGGTGTCGGCGCAAGTGCTGGCCAACCGGCTGAAGAAAGCCACCGGCGTGAAAACCCTGTGGCAGGCGATCCCGGCCAAGACCAACCTCTTGCGTCGCATCGCCGTCTGCCCCGGCTCCGGCGGTTCGTTGTTTGAAAAGAGCGACTTGGCCGACGCCTATGTGACGGGCGAAATGAGCCACCACAGCGCCCTCGACCTGCGCGAGCGCGGCGCCGTGGTGTTGCTGGCCGGCCACACCCAGACCGAGCGGGCCTTCCTGCCGCATGTGCGCAAGATGTACGAGGCGGCGGGAGCCAAGGTGGAATGGAAGATCGCGCGTTCGGATACGCCGGCGCTCAAGTAGCGCTAAAGACGCGGCGGCTCGCCGCGTCCGGGAAAACAAATGAAAAACGACGCGCGCCAGAAATTCGGCGCGCGTTGTTTTGTAGGGGATTCAGCGAACGCGGCGGGCCGCCGCGTCTACTTTTTTCAGTTCTTCGCCGCCGCCAACAGCGCGCGGGCGCGGGCCACCCGGCCGTCTTTGCGGGCGATGTCAGACTCGCCCACGGCCTTGATGGCCAAGGCTTCGGCCAAATCCTTCTGCGCTTGCTCAGCCTTGACAGCGCCGAGTTCGTGGGTTTCATCGGTCAAAATGACCAATTTGCCGGCCTTGATCTGGGCAAAGCCGCCGACCACGATCAAACGGGTCTGCTTGCCGTCCTTTTCGGTCAGGGTCAGTTCGCCGGCACCCAAACGGGCCAACAACGGAGCGCGACCGGTGCCCACGCCAAGCTGTCCGTCATGCGCCGGCAGGTTGACATAAGTCACTTCTTTTTCAAAAACTTCGGCGACGGGGGTGACGAGAGTGCAGGTGAAGGACATGGCGTAAAAAGTAAAAGTGCGGGGCAAAAGGCGAACCCAAAGGACAGGAACGGGGGCGGGATTATAAGCGAGGGCGGCAAAACCCGATTCCGGGCCGCCGCCCGCCTACAATCCCGCCATGTCCCTCCCCGGCCGCCTGCGCGAAGAACGCCAACCTGCTGCACTTGACCTGCGGGCGCTGCTGCGCCAACGGTCGGCTTGGCTGGCCTTGCTGATGGTGCTGGGGCTTTCGGTGGTGGCCATGGGGGTCGAAGACATGGCCTCCCGCCGCTTCCCGTGGAAGGTCACGCAATGGGTGGATGAATCGGTGGTCAGCCGGGTGCCTTTCACCTACACCCCGGCCCCCTCCCTCCAAGCCAATCTCGACAAAATTGATTACGAGGCCAAAACCGTGATTTTGCGCGCGCCTTACCAGTTGCGCTCGGACGACATCGAACTGCTCACCGCCGAACACGACGCCTGGGTCGAAAC
>CAZVNU010000038.1:0-12516 GCA_964628335.1 uncultured Phycisphaeraceae bacterium | reverse complement strand
GCGCGACAACGCCGTTGAGGGCTGGGTAAACCAGCGTCCACCACATGATCGGGGGGAGCGCTCCTTCGGCGAGAAACAGGCGTGAACCCAGGTAAAACAGCACGCTGAAAAGCAGGGGGCACAGCACCCAGGACAACAGCGCCACGCCCGCCGTGGTGAGGGCTTTTTGGCGGGGCACGGCGTTGTGCCTGCGAAGGAAAAAATCCAGTTCTTCTTGGGCGGTCATGGATGGATTGTAAGACCTGCCTACAATCCCATTCCCATGCCTTTTCCGCTGCTTGAAACCATCCATTCCCCCGCCGACCTCAAAAAAATGCCGGTCGAGCAATTGCCCGCCTTGGCGGCGGAGATTCGCACGGCCATTTGCCAGCAGGTGGCGCAATCCGGCGGCCATCTGGCGCCCAACCTTGGCGTGGTGGAGCTGACCATCGCCCTGCATCATGTGTTCGACTTCGGCCCGCGCTTGGGCGAGCCGGGTTGGGTGGACGGTTTGGTGGGCGGCGACCGTCTGCTGTTCGATGTGGGGCACCAATCCTATGTTCACAAATTGCTGACCGGCCGCTTGCCGTTGCTGGGGAAATTGCGCCAAAAGGGCGGCATGGGCGGCTTCCCCGAACCGGCTGAAAGCCCGTTCGACCTGTTTGCCGTCGGCCATGCCGGCACCGCCATTTCCACCGCGGTGGGGCTGGCCCGCGCCGATGCCATCAAGGGCGAGGCCGGGCGCAAGTCCGTCGCGCTCATTGGAGATGCTTCGATCGTCAACGGTGTGGCGCTGGAGGGCCTCAACAATGCCGGCACGCTCAAACGCCAGTTTCTGGTGGTGCTCAACGACAACGGCATGTCCATCGGCAAGCCGCAGGGCGGCATGGCCGGGGCCTTTGACCGTTTGCGGGTGAGCCATGCCTACACCGGTTTCAAAAAATCGGCCCATGCCGTGCTGGAAAAAATTCCCGGCGGCGAGCTGCTGGAAAAGGGCTATCACCGCGCCAGCGAAGCGATCAAGTGCGTGGTGGAGGATCGCCATGCTTTCGAGGATTTCGGCCTGGTGTGCGTGGGGCCGGTGGACGGCCATGATCTGCCCTCGCTCATCAGCATGCTGCGCGAGGTGCGCGAGATGGACCGTCCGGTGCTGCTGCATGTGAAAACCACCAAGGGCAAGGGCTATGCCTTTGCAGAAGGCGATTCGACTTATTTCCACAGCCCCAGCCCCTTCAAGATGGAGATGAAGCAGGAGGGGTGCCGGGTGGAACTGAGCGAGGGCGCCCGCAGCTTCACCGATGCCTATGCCGATGCCATGATCGCGCTGATGAAGGAGGATCCGCAGATGGTGGCCATCACCGCCGCCATGCCAAACGGTACCGGCGTCGACAAAATCGCGTTGGCCTTCCCCGAACGGACTTTGGATGTGGGTATTTGTGAAAGCCATGCCATGGACATGGCCGCAGGCATGGCCAAGGCCGGGTTGAAGCCGTTTTTCGCGGTGTATTCCACCTTTGCCCAGCGCGCGCTCGACCAACTGTTCCAGGAAGTCAGCCTGCAAAAATTGCCGGTACGCGTGTGCATGGACCGGGCCGGCTATGTCGGCTCCGATGGCGCGGTGCACCACGGCTTCATGGACATCGCCATGGCCAGGGCTTTGCCCGATGTGGTGATGCTGGCGCCCTGCGACGAGCCGACGCTGCTTGGTGCGCTGCGCTTCATGAAGGACAACAACACGGCGGCGACCATGGTGCGTTATCCGCGCGACAAAGTGCCCACGCCCATCAATGACCAGCCAGAACCTTTTGCCTTGGGCAAAGCGGCGCTGGCATGGATGAATAACCCGGACGCGGCGCCCGAGTTGGCGGTGCTGGCTTACGGCGTGATGGTTTACCCGGCGCTGGAGGCGGCCAAGCAATTTGTGGCCAAAACCCGCAAGAATGTGGCGGTCTACGACGCCCGTTTTGCCCAGCCGGTGGACATTGAATTGGCGGCCGCCCTGACCCGCGAAGGCATCCCGATTCTGACCGTTGAGGACCATGCGTTGACTGGCGGATTTGGCTCTGCCGTGCTCGAAGCACTCAATGAATTGCGCTTGCCCACCCATGGCGTGGTGCGCATGGGGCATCCGAAAAAATGGTTTGGTCCTGACTCGCGCGCGGCGCAGTTGAAGGATGCTGGGTTAAGTGTGGAAGTGATTGAGGCGCAAATGCGGTGGATGGTGGGGGCGAAGTAGACGCGGCCGCTGGCCGCGTTCCCCGCAGACTTCATTGAGCACAACGCGCGCCTCATTTTGGGGCGTGCATTGTGTTTCATGGTGTCAACTTCAAACGCGGCGGGCCGCCGCGTCTACTTTTATTCCCCGAGCGCCGCCGACAATTGCGCCTCGTCCCACACCTCAATCCCCAGTTCCTGCGCCTTGACCAGTTTGGATCCGGCCTTGTCGCCCGCGATGACCAAATGCGTCTTGGCGCTCACCGAGCCGCTGATTTTGGCCCCCAAAGCCACCAATTGTTTTTCCAAATCGGAACGGTCAAATTGCGCCAAAGTGCCGGTCAGGACCACGGTCTTGCCGGAGAATGGCGTGGCGTTGGCGGGCACGCGTTTTTCTTCGCTGAGTTTCACGCCGGCTTGCGCCAGTTCCGCAAACACATGGCGGCCGGCCTCGGAGTGGAGGAATTCACGCACCGCCCCGGCGGTTTCCGGGCCGATGCCTTCGGCGGCCTGCAATTGATCCAAACTTGCGCCCGCCAAGGTGTCAAGGGTGCCGAATTGCTGGGCCAAAGCATCGGCCGCGCTGGGGCCCAGGTGGCGCACGCCAAGGCCGGCCAACACACGCGCCAAGCCGCGCGACTTGCTTTCCTCGATGCCGTCGAGCAGGTTTTGGAGTTTTTTGTCCGCCATGCGCTCCAAGACGAGGATGGCCTCGCGCTTGTCCTTGAGCATGAAGATGTCGCCGAAGTTGGCGATGAGCCCCGCATCACACAATTGCAACACCAACTTCTCCCCCAAGCCCGCGATGTCCATCTGGTCGCGGCCGCAGAACCAGATCAGCCGCTCGCGGATTTGCGCCGGGCATTCGGGGTTGTCGCAGCGGTAGTCGGCCTCGCCCTCTTCGCGGGCCACCGGACCGGCGCACGAAGGGCAGGTGTAGGGGGCTGTGATCGGGGTTTCTTCGCCGGTGCGGGCGTCTTTGCGCACGCCCACCACATGGGGGATGATTTCGCCGGCTTTTTCGATTTCGACAAGGTCGCCCAGCATCAGGCCCAAGAGCGCGATCTGGTCGGCATTGTGCAAACTGGCGTGGCGCACGGTGGTGCCGGCCAGCAGCACCGGGTCCATGGTCGCGCGCGGGGTCAGGCGGCCGGTCTTGCCGACCTGCCATTCGACGCGGCGCAAGCGGGTGGTTTCGCGGTCGGGCGCGAACTTGTAGGCGACGCACCAGCGCGGGCTTTTGCTGGTCATGCCGAGCTTGGCCTGCAAGTCCCAGTCGTCCACCTTGAGTACCACGCCGTCGGTGGCATAGGGCAACTTGCGCCGCTTCAGGTCGAAGGCTTCGATGAAGGCCCAGGCTTCTTCAATGCCGTTGACGACGGCGGCCTCGGGATTGGTGGCGAAACCGAAGCGGCGCAAAGTGGCCAGGAACACGCTGTGGCTGGCGGGTGACAAATCACTCATTTCGCCGCGGCCGTGGGCGAAGAAGCGCAACCCTTTGACCACCTTCCTGGCATCCTTCTGCTTGAGTGCGCCGGCGGTGGTGTTGCGCGGGTTGGCGAACAGTTCGGCGCCTTCGGCGGCGCGCTTTTCGTTGGCTTTTTCAAAGGCGTCAAAGGGCAGGTAGGCCTCGCCGCGCACTTCGAGCACGGCCGGCCAGGAGCGCGCGTCGCCGTGCAATTGCAGGGGAATGTCGTGCATCGTGCGCAGGTTGTGCGTGACGTCGTCGCCCTTGTCGCCGTCGCCGCGCGTCACGCCGCGCACGAACACACCGTGCTCGTAGCGCAGCGAGATGGCGACGCCGTCCACCTTGGGCTCCAGCGCCAGGCGCAATTCGGCGGTCTTGGCGAACAACCCGCCGCCGGAAACCGCCTCCAACCCCAGCAACTTTTGCGCGCGGGCGTACCACGCTTCGATGTCGGCTTTGGAATAGGAGTTGTCAATGGAGAGCATCGGCACCGCGTGCGGCACGGTTTCAAAATCGCCGATGGGCGCGCCGCCCACGCGCAGGGTGGGGGAGTCGGCGGTCTTCAATTCCGGGTGGGCTTCCTCCAATTGCGCCAGTTCGACCAGCGCGGCGTCCCACTGGGCGTCGGTCATGCCGGTGGCTTCGCCGTGGCGGTACAGGCGGTCGGCTTCGAGCAGACGGGCGCGAAGAATGCCGACAAGCGAGGCGGCGTGGGCGGCGGAATGCGGGGAGGCGGGGGAGGACATGGGGGCAGGATAGCGGGAGGCGGGTGGGTCTTTGGTGGTTGCGGCCGTTGCCCCACCGCCGTTGGCGACCAAGCCAATCCTTCAAGCCCACGACCCCCTCGTCTCCGTCATGGTGCGGCAATGTCGGGGAATTCCGCCAACAGGGCCGTCACCTCGCGCGCCAGAACCGGCAACTCGTTCCGGGTCACGCCCCAGACCAACTCGTCGTCAATGCCGAAATAAGCGTGGATCAGGATGTTCCTGAACGCCACGATCTTGCGCACATCGGACAATTTGGCCGTGGTGTCCGGGGCGTCTTTGCGCAGGCCGTTGAGGGCTTCGCCGATGATCTCGAAATGGCGTTCGACGGCGGACTTCACCAGCAGGTTGCCGCAGTAATCCGCTTCGCAGAGTTCCGAAGTTTGCGCCAGGATGAAGGCGGCGCTGGTGCGCACATCTTCCAGCCATTTGCGGGGGTCACGCGGCATAGAGGGCTTCCTTGCTGGCTTCGACATCGGCGATGAAAAAACGGTTTTTCATGGCCCGGGGATTGACCAGATCCACGGACCGCCCAAGCAGGGATTCCAGGGCGTCCTTCAGGCCGAGGAAGCGGTCCAACGGCGTTTCTTTGGACAAGGCTTGGGGAGGGGTTCCGAACGAGACGAGGAAATCCACATCGCTGCACAGGGGATCGAAATCCGCGCCGCGCGCGGCGGAACCGAACACCTCCAGCCTGGAGACGCCGAACCGGCGGCACAAGGCCGAAATGGTTTCGCGATGCTGGGCAAGGAGGGGGATCATGGCTTGGGTGATTCTACCACCGCAATGTCTTTTCCAGCAGTTCCCGCGCCTTGCGGTGCTTGGCGCTGGCGGCGATTTCTTTCACCAGCCCCATTTTGCCTTCCCGCTTCAATTGGCGGCACAGGTCGAACAGGTGGTCGTCGCGCAAACGGGAATAGCGGAAATAGGCTTGCTCCAACTCCATGCGCGAGTAGCGCGACAAGGGGTCGTCCATGCCTGACTGGGCCACCGCCCATTGGAACAGCGGGCCGGGCTCGTGGGAGAACTTGTAGGCTTCGGCGGTCAGGGTCAGGCGGTCTTCCGGCGCGCGCATGATGTCGGTCAGGGTGATGGGCAGTTCCCACAGGTCGGGGACATTGCCGCTTTTGGTGGATTCCAATTCATCCAGCCAGCCTTTGTCGGGCAGGGCGTCGGCCTTTTCACGCGAGGTGGTGGCGGCAGCGGCCAAGGACGGCGCGATGCGCATGGCCGGGGCCGGGGCTTCTTTGCCGGTCTTTTTGCGCAAAGGCGCCACGCCGGTGTTGATCCATTTGGAGCCGGCATTGGAAAAATCCACGCGCAGGCGCTGGACCACGCGGCCTTCGTGCGAGGTGTTTTGCGCTTCCTTGACTTTGCCGGAGCCCCACTCCGGACAATTCGGGTGGAAGGTGATGTCGCCGACTTCAAAACGCACGGATTCGATTTGCATAAAAAGTAGCCCGAGGGCTGCTCCATAAAGGACGGATCTGACGCAAGGCACGCTCAAAACGAGCGAAAAGCATCAAAGAAGTGCTGAAGTGCGTCAATCATGAACTGGCTTGGTGCACCCGCAGGTATGCGGCGGGTACGGACACAGTATAAGGATTCAGCGGGATAGCCACAAGGCGATGTGATAAACCGCAAAGGCGGCGGTCCAGGCCAAGACGCTCATGTAAACCAATTGGAGGGCGGCCCATTTCCACGAACCGCTTTCGCGGCGGGTGATGGCCTGGGTCGGCAGGCATTGCATGGCCAGCACGAAGAACACCAACAGCGACAGGCAGGTGGCGGTGTTGAACAGGGGTGAACCGTCGGGGCGTTTTTCGTGGGCCAATGCTTCACGCAGGGTGTTGTCATCCGCATCTTCGCCCACGCCCATGACAATGCCCAGGGTGGAAATGATGACTTCGCGGGCGGCGAACGAGGCCAGCACGCCCACGCTGATTTTGTCGTCAAAGCCCAGCGGGGCGAACACCGGTTGCACCGCATGGCCCACGCGCCCCAGAATCGAGTGGCGGTAATTGCAGGCGGCGGTGATGGCGTCTTTGGAGTGTTCCAATTCGGCTTTTTTGGCATCATCAAGCACCGGATCGGCCAGTTGGCGTTCAAGGTCGGCGGTTTGCGCCGTCTCGATCCGGGTCATTTTTTCAGCCACTTGTTCGGCGGGTAATTTGGGGTAGGTTTTGGCCGCCCACAGCACCACGGTGATGAGCAGGATCACCGTGCCGGCCTGCTTGAGGAATACCAGGGCGCGGTCCCAGGTGGTCAGCAGGGCCGAACGCAAACTGGGGGTTTTGTAGGCCGGCAATTCGATCAACAGATCGCGCGGCTCGCCCTTGAGGATGGTGTGGCGCAGGACAAAGGCGGCGCCCAAGGCGGACACGATGCCAAGGGCGTAAGCCCCGGTGAACACCAGACCACCCATGAACGGCCGGTCGTAGAACAGCAATCCGGCCACCATTGCATACACCGGCAGGCGGGCGCTGCAGGTCAGCAAGGGAATCACCAGCATGGTGATCAGGCGGTCGCGCCGGTTGGGCAGGGCGCGGGTGGCCATGATGGCGGGAATGGCGCAGGCATGGGCCGACAACATGGGCACGAAGGCGCGCCCCGGCAGGCCGACCTTTTGCATCATGCGGTCCATGACGAAGGCGGCACGGGCCAGGTAGCCGGTGTCTTCCAAGAGTGAGAGCAGGAAGAACAGGATGCAGATCTGCGGCAGAAAAACCAGCACGCTGCCCACGCCGCCGATCAGGCCGCTGGTGATGAAGTCGGCGAAGTCGCCGACGGGCAGGCGGTCTTCGGCTTGATCGCCAAGCCAGCCAAAGCCCGCGTCGATCCAATCCATCGGCCAACTGGCCAGCCAGAACAAGGCGGTGAACAAACCGGCCATGATGAGGGCAAAGGCGCCGACCCCAAGCCAGGGATGGGTCAGCACGCGGTCGGCGCGGTCGGTCCATATCCCCGGCGCCACTTCGGGCGCGGATTGGGTTTTGGCGCCGGTTTGCGCCGCCCATTGGTGGCGGCGGGCGGTGGGGCAGGTGGTGCAACCGGCGCAGGCCACGCGGCAGGCCAGCTCATCGGCAAAGGGGTCCGCCGCGTGGTCTTGACTTTCTTCGGTCGAACCCAGGCGCGCGATTTCATGCTCCAGCGCCTGGATGCCCTCGCCGGCGCGGGCGGAAGTCAACACCACCGGGGCGCCCAATTCCTGGGCCAAGGTTTCTTTGAGGATGGCAATGCCTTGGGCGCGGGCCAAATCCATTTGCGTGACCGCAATCACCATCGGCAGGCCCAATTCTCGCACCTGCGAGGCCAGATACAGTTGGCGCGGCAGGTTGGTGCCGTCGAGCACGGCCACCACGGCATCGGGCCGTTGGGTGCCGGGATGATGGCCTTTGATGATGCCGGCGGCCAGTTCCTCTTCGCTTTCACCGCCTTCCAAACTGTAGAGGCCGGGCAAATCCAGCAAAGTGATCTTGCCGGAAGCGGTGTCCAATTCCGCCGAGCGGCATTCCAGCGTGGTGCCGGGGAAGTTGCTGCTCTTGGCGCGCAGGCCGGTCAACCGGTTGAACAGCGCCGTTTTGCCTGAATTGGGGTTGCCCACCAACGCGATGCACCGCGCGCCATGCGGGCGCGGTTGGCGGGGCGGGGGCATCATGGGCAGGGCGATGTTGTCCATTTAATGTGGCACTTCCGGCGACGGTGTCGTTGGGCAAGTGGCGCAGGTTGGCGGCGCCGGCTCCAAGGTGATTTGCCGGGCCAAGTGTTGGCTCATGCCGATGCGGGTGCCGCAGCAGCAGACAATCATGCGCGGTCCGGTGCGCATGACTTTGACGCTTTGGCCTTCGCAAAGGCCCATGACTTTCAGGCGGGCCAAATCCAGCAAGTCGGAACCGACATGGCGCACCGCCGCCATTTTGCCGGTTGGCAATTGATCCAAAGTCATGGGAGATGTGGGCGCCATGGTCGACATGCGCGCATCCTAAGGCATTGAGAATGATTGTCAAAAGCGCCGCGTTGGGGATATGGCAGATGGAGAAGGTGTGGGCGATGAATCGTTCAGTGAAATGGGTGGAGCAGGCGGAGTGTTGTCTTTGGCTTTGGACAAAGCCCAAATCGCAATGCCGCAGGCCACCACTGCCACCACCAGACAGATGATCATCATGCCAATCAGCAGGGTATTGGGGGAGCCTTCCGTGCGTGTGGGTTTGATTGTGCCGGTGGGCAGCGGCGCCTTGTTTTTGGCGGCAATCGAGATGGCGGTGATGTCGGACCAAGACATGACATCGCCGGTTTCCTGCTGGGTGTTGCCCGAAACCAGTGAGATGCCAAGCGCGGTTTGCATGGCGGATTCGGCTTTGCCAAGGCCGTCGGACTGGCCGTCGTCAATGCGCACTTGGTCGCTGCTGGAAGAGGCATCGACCACGATCACGCTGCCGGCGAATTCGGTCAGCACAAAGCGGGTGTCGCCAATGAAAAATTCATCGCCAGGATTGAGGATGCCCTGCTTTTTATACTTGCCATTGTGCAAAATGCCGACCGACGAGGCGCGGACATCGGTAAACGCCACGGTGTGGTCCGGCTGAATTTTAATCTGGCAATGCATGCGCGATACTTCCGGGAATGGCATGTAAACGGCGCATTCTTTGCTACGGCCAATCGTAAATCCAGACTTTTTGATTGTCAGCCGTTCGGTGCGGCCATTTTTGGTGGTACAAAGAAAAGTGATGAAATTTTGCATAAAAAGAGGGTGGGCATCCGTTCAAAACGCGAACATAGGCGAAAGTGCGCTTTGTTGTGAAATGAACGATGCGGAGGATAGGTGCTGGCAATGGCAGCGTCAAGGTTTTTTCATTTTCGGTGGTTGCCTTATCCTAGCCCCATGCCAGTGACTATCCCCTTTCATTTCCCCAAGCCGGTGCTGGGTTTGGCCGGTGCGCCAGGCTCTGGCAAAAGCGCCGTGGCCAAGGCGTTGTCTGCTTTGGGATGCGCGGTGATCGATGCCGATGCCATGGCCCGGGAAGCGTTGGAAATGCCGAAAATCAAAGCAGAACTGCACATGAAATGGGGGGAGGGCGTTTTCGAGGCCTCCGGCGCGCCGGATCGCCAGGCCATTGCCAAACGGGTGTTTGATTCTCCCGGGGAGCGCCATTGGTTGGAGTGCTTGATTCATCCGCAAGTGCATGCTCGGCGCCAAGCCCTGCGGCTGCAAGCTGTTGGCAATCCGCAGGTGGTGGCGGTGGTGGAGGATTGCCCGCTGTTGTTTGAAATGGGCATCAATGAACATTGCGATGCGGTGTTGTTCGTGGATGCGCCATTGGCGGACCGGCAGCGGCGGGTTTGGGCCACCCGGGGTTGGCTGCCGGAAGTCTTGGCCCAGAGGGAAAATTCGCAGTGGCCGCTTGACATCAAACGGAAAAAGTCGGATTATCTCCTGTCCAACGATGCCGACTTGGTTGTTTTGCGGCAGCGCGTGGGCAGAATACTTGATGCCTTTTTGGCTTCCCGGCAGAATGCCTGTCGCTGAGTGAAGAAAGTGTTGGGTGTGCCGGTCTACTTTTCCCAAGTGGCTGGTGGCGATTCAGGCTCACTTGTATTGTTGTTTTCCCTCTGCTTCATTTTTCCCGGCGTCGAAGTGTGCGCCACCCTTACCCCTGTATTTATGGCTGAAACCACCGACAAGCCCGTTCGTCGCCGCAAAAGCGCCACCCCCAAGCATTCACCGGAGACCGTTGCCGATACCGGCATGCCAGCCATTGAGCAGGAAGTCAAGGCGCCCGCACCCGCCCCGGCGGCTGCAACTGCTCAACCTGTTGCGCCAGCGACCGTGGAGCCGCCCGCAGTGCCGCCGCCCAACCCGGATGCGGTGCTTTCCATCCACGCCCTGGCGGATTTGTCGTTGGCGCAATTGCAAAAACGCGCCAGCGACGACGGGGTCAAAGAGGCGTATGCATTCACCGACCGGCAGGCCTTGCAAGTGGCCATCGTCAAAAAATCAGCCGCCAAGGAAAACTTGGATTATGCCGAAGGCGTGGTCGAGCTGATGCCCGAAGGCTTCGCCTTTTTGCGCAACCCGGAAAACTCCTATCTGGGATCGTCCGACGACATTTATGTGGGGCCCTCCCAGGCGCGCCGCTACGCGCTGCGCCACGGCCAGCTGGTGCGGGCGGTGGTGCGGGCGCCGCGCGAAAATGAGCGCTATTTCGCCATGCTCAAGGCGGACGCCATCAGCGGCCTGCCGCCCGAGCAGGCGGCAACGCTGCGCCATTTCGAGGATTTGACGCCGCACCACCCGTGCCAGCGCCTGATCATGGAAAACAAGGCGGACGAATTGGACACCCGCATCGTGGACATTCTGACCCCCATCGGCCGGGGCCAGCGCGCCCTGATCGTGGCGCCGCCGCGCACCGGAAAAACCGTGCTGTTGCAAAAAATGGCCAAGTCCGTCATCACCAACCATCCGGAAGTTTCGGTGATCGTGCTGCTGATCGACGAGCGTCCGGAGGAAGTGACCGATTTCAAAATGAGCGTGCCCAAGGCGGTGGAGGTGGTCGCTTCCACCTTTGACGAGCAACCCCAGCGCCACATGCAGGTCTGTGAAATGGCCATTGAAAAGGCCCGCCGCTTGGTGGAAACCGGCCGCCATGTGGTGGTGTTCATGGATTCGCTCACCCGCATGGCCCGCGCCTACAACGCCGGGCAGGCCGGCTCCGGAAAAATCCTGACCGGTGGTCTGGATGCCAATGCCATGCAGAAGCCCAAAAAATTCTTTGGCTCGGCCCGCGCCATCGAGGGTGGTGGCAGCTTGACCATCATCGCCACCGCCCTGGTGGAAACCAACTCCAAGGGCGACGAGGTCATCTTCGAGGAATTCAAGGGCACCGGCAACGCCGAACTGTACCTGTCGCGCCCCTTGGCTGAAAAGCGGGTGTATCCCGCCATTGACATCGCCAAGAGCGGCACCCGCCGCGAAGAATTGCTGCTGGATCCCAAGGAATTGCAATTGGTCCACCGCCTGCGCCGCGTGCTGTCGGACATGAATCCGGCCGATGCCATGGAACTACTCAAAAGCAAGTTGGCCAAGAGCCCGTCCAATGCGGTGTTCCTGCTGACCATGTCGGGAGATGCCCTGCGATGAAATGGACCAAACGCCAAGTGATTGAAACCAAATCCAAAGACGACATCGAAAAGATGCGCGCCGCCGGCCGCGTGGTGCGCGATGTGCTCAACCGCTGCCAGGCCTTTGTCCGCCCCGGCGTGACCACCCGCATGATTGATGAGATGGCCGATGCCGCCATCCGCGGGCACAAGGCGGAGGGACTGTTCAAGAATTATCCCGGCCCCACGCCGTTTCCCTCGCATTTGTGCATCTCGGTCAACGAGGTGGTGGTGCACGGCATTGCCGGTGACTATGTGGTCAAAGAGGGCGACATCGTGGGCGTGGATTGCGGTGCGCGCCTCAACGGCTGGTGCGGCGATGCCGCCACCACCATCATGGTCGGGCAAGTGGCACCGGCGACGGTCAAGTTGTGCGAAGACACCCAAGCCATCCTGGCGCTGGCCATCGACCACATCAAGCCCGGCCGCAAGTGGAGCGAAGTGGCCCGCGCCATGCAGCAATACGCCGAAAAGCGCGGTTATGGCGTGGTGCGCAATTTCATCGGCCACGGCATCGGCCGCCAGTTGCACATGGATCCGCAAGTGCCCAATTTCGTCAGCCGCGACCTGCTTAAGAATGACTGGATGCTCAAGGAGGGCATGACCATTGCCGTTGAGCCCATGGTCAACCTGGGAACGGCCGATGTCGAGGTGCTGGCCGACGGTTGGACCGTGGTTTCCAAGGATCGCAAGCCCTCGGCGCATTACGAACATACGGTGGCCGTGACCCGCACTGGCGCCGATATCTTGACCGATGGCAAGTGATTTCAAACAAGTTGTCCACAAAGTGGGAGGTGGGAGAGGGGGTGAGGTTGACAGGTAAAAAGCCCCCGCTATCATTCCCCTCCCCAAACGGTGAGCCGGAAGGCGAGCTAGGAGGGGAAAACGGAGTCAAGTCCCTTGGAAAAGGGGCGAAAACGACGGAGGTCTTTG
>CAZVNU010000037.1:0-12629 GCA_964628335.1 uncultured Phycisphaeraceae bacterium | reverse complement strand
CAAAGACCTCTCATCCCACGCGCATAGCCGCCGCGTCTACTTTTTTCAGCGGGATTACGCGCGTGACCCGCCAGCCCTGGGGCTCGTTCAACGGAACGGCGGCTTTGCCGCCTATGCCAGTACAATCGGGCCGTGCCCGCCCCGCTCGCTTACCTGTATTTGAAAGACAATCGCCGCCTGGCCTATCGCTGTGCCGGGCAAGGGTATCCGGTGCTGTATGCCCATGGCTTCCCTTCTTCCAGCCATGAAATCGATGCGGTGCCGGATATCCAGGCGTCTTTTCCCGCCCGTTGGATTGCGCCCGACCGGCCCGGCTACGGCAGTTCCGACCACGATCCGGCGCGCTCTGCCGAATCGCTGGCGGATGATTATGCCACCTTGCTGGATTATTTCCATCTGGACAAAGTGGGGGTGCTGGCCACCTCCGGCGGGACCCCGGGTTTGCTGGCCTTTGCGCGCCGCCATCCGCAGCGGGTGCACAAAATGGCGGTGTTGTGCGGCATGGGCTTCATGGGCCGCGGCGAACAGCGCCGATGCATGCCGCCCTTTGCCAGGAGGGGCCTGCACATGGCCAAGTCGGCGGCCTGGCTGCCGGATTCGATCTTCCACCGCTGGAGCCGGCGCTTCATCTATCCGGTGGCGCAGACCTTGGTGCGCATCGGCACCCATTTCGGCCTGCCGGCGGACAAGGCGGTGTTCGCGCGCGATCCGCATTTCCAGCGCGTGCTCGAAGAAACCTTTGCGGAGGCTTTCGAGCATGGCGGGCCGGGCATGGCCCGCGATTTGCGGGCCTGGACCGGTGATGACGGCGCGTGGCTCAAAGAGTTGCGCCTGCCGGTGCAATGGTGGCACGGCTCGGACGACACCGTGGTGCCGTTTGCGGTGGGCGAAGCCATGAGCGGGCAAATTCCCGGCGCCATTTTGCATCGCATCGAAGGGGCGGGCCATTTTTCATTGATTCATCAGGCTTTGCCGGATGCGATCCGGTGGCTGGTTGAGGAGCGTTAACTCACTTCACGCCGCTGGAACGCCACCGCGCCAAGGGCCAGGATGCCGGTGACCTGCAGCAGGGTGTACAGCGAAACCCGGCCCAGATAGGCCAGCGAGAAATGGCCTTCGCTGTCATGCACCAGCGAGGAGCCCCGGCCCAGCGCATCGGCCGGCCAGTGCAATTGCAGATTGGGCACCAGACTCGACAGGCCCTTGACCGCCAGATGAAACAGCTTGGTGCCCGGCGCCAGTTTGGCATGCCAGATGGCCGGCAGCGCTTCCGACAGGGGGGCGATGCGGTCCATCCCCAATTGGGCCGAGAGGTGTTGCGAGAGCGGGGCCAGTCCGACGCCGAGCAAAAAGACCAGCAGGCAGATGATCAGGGTGGCGACTTGCGAGAGCCGGGTGGAAAGCGCGATGGCCACCGCCGTCATCACCAGGATGCCCTGCAGCACGAACAGCAGGCCCACGCCGGCTTCGCGCATGCTGGTGCGGGTGTCGTCCAAGGTGGTGGTGAATTCGGTGGCCGGGGATTGGAATTGCCACTGTTTGTTGACGAACAAAATGAACAGGAAGGCGCCGCCGGAGGCGAGCGCCAATCCCACGCCGCAGATCGAGCAAAAAGGTTTGTGATGCAGGTAATTGGCGGCAAAGGCCACCGCCAGCGCGGCCAGGCCCAGCCCCACGCCGGAAAAAACCACCGGCCAGTCGGCGGTGTCCGAGAAATTGCTCATCACCCGGTGGCGCAGCAGCAGCAGCAGGGTGAAACCCAGGGTGGTGCAGGCCACCGCAATGGCCGCGCTGCAGCCGGCGAATTTGCCCAGCAAAAACACCGCCCGCGGCACCGGTTTGGACACCACCGTCAGCACCGATTTTTCCTCGATTTCCCGCACCAAAATACCGGTGGCGGTGAAGCAGGCGAGCAACATGCCCACCAACCACACATTGCCAAGGCCCAATTCCACCAGCATCTTGTTGTCGCCGTGGGAGCCTTCCATGGTGTAGTTGGAGAGTTGCGGGGTGATGATCAGCATGAACACCCCAACCAGGGTCAGCACCAGAAAAACGGGCTGGCGCATGGACTCGGTGAAGGTGTTGTGGGCGATGGCAAGGAGGGCGCGCGGCATGCGGGTAATGTAGCGGTTGTCACCCCCTTTTATCAGCCACCGCCACCACTGCCACCTGCACCGACCGCGCCCCGGCCCGCTTGAGCAGGCGGGCGCATTGGCGCGCGGTGGCGCCGGTGGTTTTGACATCGTCCACCAGGATCACATGGCGGTCTTTGACCAGGGTGCCGGCCGACCGCTTGAGGGCGAATGCGCCGCGCACATTGGCCTCCCGGCCGGCCAAACTCTGCGCCGCCTGGCGCGGGGTGCGGCGGATGCGCCGCAAGGGGTTGGCGTAATCAAGGCCGCCGGCTTTGGCCAGCGCGCGGGCGATCAGTTCCGCCTGGTTGTAACCGCGGCCGGTCCGGCGCAGCCAATGCATCGGCACCGCCACCACCAGGGCATTGGCCGGCGCATCCAGCGCGATGGCGGTGGCCAACAGCCCGCCAAACCAGGGCGCAAAGGCCCAGTGTTGGCGGTATTTCATGGCCAGGATGAAATCTTTGACCGGCTCCCCCCACGCATCCAGGCGGGTGACGCGGTTCCATGGCAGGCGCAAGCCGGCGCAGGTCGAGCAGCCGTCCTCACGCGCTTCGCCGGGCCCGACCGAGGCGCCGCAGCGGGCGCAATACGCATGGGCGGGACAGGGTTGCCACGGGTTCTCCGCCACGGCCATGGTCACCGGCGAGGGCAACACGGCCTCGAGCGCCGCGCAACCGGCTTGGCGGAGGAAGGCGAACATCAGGTGGAAGGCACGCCCGGCGCGCCGATGGCGGTGGTGGGGTTGAGCAAAGTTTCAATCACCTGATGGGCGGCGAAAAAGCCCATCGTCCCGGTCAGGTGCGACACCGCGCCGAAGCCGGTGGCGCAATCGAGTTTGACCGGGGCGTCCCCACTTGCGCCTTCGCACGGTGCCGGCTCCACCTGCTTCTCGTCGGAATACACGCAGGCGATGTGGAAGTTCTTGCCCTCGAACTTGGGAAAGCCGTATTCACGGCGCAACTTGCGCCGCACCAGTTGCAGCATGGTGTCGCCCACCGCCCGGCCCAAGTCGCAAATCCGCAAGCGGGTGGGGTCGCGCCGGCCGCCCACCCCGCCGCACACCACCACCGGGATGGCGCGCTGTTTGCAGGAAGCGATCAAGAGTGCCTTGTTGTTCATGCCGTCAATCGCATCCACCACCGCGCCGTAACGGCGACCGAGCAATTCGGCGGCGTTTTTTTCGGTGAAAAAGACTTCAATCGGGTGCACCCGGCAAGCCGGCGCGATGGCATGGATGCGCTCGGCCAGCATGCGCGCCTTGGACTTGCCGTAATTGCCGGCCAGCGCATGCAGCTGGCGGTTGGTGTTGGAAACGCAGACCTCATCGGCGTCAATCAGGGTGATTTCGCCGATGCCGGAGCGGGCGAGGGACTCGGCCACCCATGAGCCGACGCCGCCCAAACCGATGATGCAGGCATGGGCGGAGCGCAATTGCGCCAAGCCGGCGTCGCCGTAGAGGCGGGCGATGCCGCCGAAGCGGAAGGCGAAATCGTCGTGGGGGTGGGGGTGCATGGGGATCATCTCCGTCTCGCCCCGTTGCGCACCGCCAGCACTTCCACCGTCTTGCGCGCATCATCCACCCGGAACAAAATCACATGCTGCCCGCAAGGCATCTTGCGCGTTTCAAACCCGAAGGCTTCGGATTCCTCCGCCACCGGGTGCGCTTTGGGCCAGTATTCCAAGGTTTCGATGGCCGCATAAATGCCGGCGAACCACGGTTCCGCATGCAGCCGTGTGCGCCCCTTGAGCCATCCAAGGTGCTCGTTGATTTGCATGTGCGCCAACGGCGACACGCCGACTTCGTGGCGCATGGCGGTCATTTGGGAAGTTTGATGCCGTGTTTCTTGGCCATCTCCTGAAATACTTCACGAAACGGCCGTCCAAGGCCGGCATCGCATTGCGCCGCGCCCACGCGGATCATCTCGATTGTCTCGGCTCGTTCCACAGCCTTGGCCATGGCCTCATAGGCTTCCGGTGTCAGCACGACGCTTTGCGGCTTGCCCCGGTAGGTCAGGATTTCAGGCTCCCCCGTGCGGCGCATGCGTGCGATATGCCGTTTCGTGTGGGTGCGAAAATCCGTGAGGGTGGAGGTGGTCATGCGGTGATTGTAGATGCCGGGCTGGAATGCCGGGAACCGTCGGTTTTTCCCAAACAAAACCCCCCGGACGCACGCCCGGGGGGTTTTACTCGTTGTCTTGCGTTCACCGAATCCACCCCAACACCGCCGGATCCTTCACCTTCGGATCCGCCTGCTTGATCGCCGCCGCGACCAGCCCCATGAACATCGGGTGCGGGCGCAGGGGGCGCGAGAGCAGTTCGGGGTGGAACTGGCCGCCGACGAAGTAGGGGTGGCTTTCCTTGGGCAGTTCCAGCATCTGCATGATCGGCTGCTGGGGGTGGCGGCCGGAGAACACCAGGCCGTGGGCTTCCAGGGTTTCGATGAAGCGCGGATCCACTTCGTAGCGGTGGCGGAAGCGTTCGCGGATGGTGCCGCCGGCTTCGGGCAGGTTGAACAGGCGGGTGGCCAGCGAGTTGGCTTTGACCAGCACATCCTTGCCGCCAAGGCGCATGTTGCCGCCCAAGCCTTCGATTTTCTTTTGCTCGGGCAAAATGTCGATCACCGGGTTGGCGGCGTGGGGCATGAACTCGGTGGAGGCGGCGTCCGCGATGCCGCAGACATTGCGGGCGTATTCGATGACCGCCATCTGGAAGCCAAGGCAGATGCCAAGGTAGGGCACTTTGCTCTCGCGGGCGTGGCGCACGCAGGCGATCTTGGTTTCGGTGCCGCGCTGGCCGAAGCCGCCGGGCACGATGACGGCGTGGTAGCCGGCCAGGGCCTGCGCGGTGTCGGCCGGCTGGAATTCGGTGACATCGATCCAGTCGGCTTCGATCTGGCACGAAAGGTGGGCGCCGCAATGCTCCAGGGTCTTGTCGATGGAGGCGTAGGCGTCGCGCAAGGCGGCGTATTTGCCGCATATGGCGATGCGGCAGGTGTGGGTGCGCTCGGAAGTCACCATCGTTTCAAAGCGGTGCCACTCGTCGGCATTGGCCTGTTCTTTGGAGGTGTCGATGCGGTTTTCCAGCCCGAGCACTTCCAGCACGGCCTTGTCGAGGCCGTCTTCGTGCATGGCGCTGGGCACGGTGTAGATGGATTCGCGGTCGTGCATCGAGAACACCCGGTTGGGCGGCACATTCGAGAACATGGCGATCTTTTCGGCCGAGCTCTTTTCCAGCGGCTGCTGCGAGCGGGTGGCGATCAGGTGCGGCTGCACGCCGGCTTCGAGCAGTTTCTTCAGGCCCAATTGCGCCGCCTTGGTCTTCTGTTCGCCCAAGGTCGGCGGTTCGATGATGTAGGTCAGGGCGGCGAAGCAGACATTCTGCGGCCCTTCCTCGAAGGCCAGTTCGCGCAGGGCTTCGATGTAGAAGGCGTTCTCGTGGTCGCCCACGGTGCCGCCGACCTCGATGAACACCACATCGGCGTCCTGCTTGACCGCCAGGTCGCGCAGTTGGTACTTCACTTCGCCGGTCACATGCGGAATCATCTGCACATCGCGGCCAAGGTAGCCGCCGCTGCGCTCCTTGTCGAGCACGCGGCGGAAGATCTGGCCGGCGGTGGCGTAGTTTTCACGCGACAGATCCTGGTCGAGCAGGCGCTCGTAGGTGCCCAGGTCCATGTCGGTTTCCAGCCCGTCGCCGAGCACGAACACTTCGCCGTGGCGGTAGGGGCTCAGGGTGCCCGAGTCGATGTTGAGGTAGCCCTCAAGCTTGATGGGCGCCACCTTGAAGCCCTTGTCCTTGATCAATTTGGCCAAGGACGAGGCGAAGATGCCCTTGCCAAGGCCGGACATGACGGTGCCGAACACCACCACATATTTGTGGCGGCCCACGACATAACCGGGCGGAATGGGCTTGAAGAACTCGGATTCCTGGGTCTGGTGGCCGGCTTTTTCGAGAGTGAATTGGGTGGAGGACATGGTGCGAAAAGGTGAAAAGCGGAGTGGTGGCGGAAAGGGGGATTATGGCAGGAAAAAAGAGAGCGCGGCGGCGGAGGAAGGCGGGAATCGCGCGGCGGACGGCGGGCCGGCGCTGGGTGGGCTGGCCGGCGTGGGGGTTGGCCTAAAAAGGCCTGCGTCGATATATAAACAATTAATTTTTAATGGGTTAATTTTTATGGACAGAGTATGCAGAAAGCAGGGGAAGGGCATTTTGGGGATTGAAAAAGCCCGACTTGGGGCCGGGCGGGGGAGATGGCGATTAAAAATTGAACTTTGCCGTGGGCCGCCTCTCTTTGGGTTGCCGGCTTTCGGGCGTTGGCCTGCTGGGGGCGGCCTGGGTTACTTCGCCCCGATGAACGCCGCGATATGCCCGGTCTTGGGCAACCCCCGGTGGGTGCGGTCGCGCCGGTGGGAGAAGAACAGATGTTCGTCGCGGTAGGTGCACAGGTCTTCCGAATCAATCAGTTGCGCCTTGGCTTGGCGCAATTGAAGTTCGGCGGCCAGGCGCAAGTCCACATGGGGTTTGGGCCAGTCTTGGCGGTTGACCGCCTCGCCCAAGCCGGCGGCATCGAATTGCCGCGCCACATCTTCATCGACCTCAAAGGCGGCCAGCCCCATGCACGGGCCGATGGCCCCGACAAAGGCGCGGGTGTCGAGGGCTTTGATGGCGTTGGGGATCACGCCGGCGACCAAGCCCTTCCAGCCGGCGTGGATGGCGGCCACGCGTTTGCCATCATTTGACGCCAGCAGCACCGGCACGCAATCGGCGGTGCGCACGGCCAGCAGTTGGTTGGGGTCGCAGGAGGTGATGGCGTCGGCTTCGCAACGGAGCGCGGGTGTCCCCACCCGCAGTTCATGGGCGGATGCGGGTGGGGACCCCCGCGCTCCATCCCACACGCAGGCCCCATGCACTTGGTACACCGTCACATGCCGGCGCGAAACGCAATCCAGGGCGGCGGCGAATTGCGCCATGTGGGCGTCGTTGTCGCTGGCCAAGGTGAAATGCCGGTTGTCACCCGGTCCGATGCGGGTGGAAAACCCGTGCGGCACGCCGATGGCCCGCAAGGCCGGCGATTCAAAGAACACCAGGCCGTCGGCGGTGGTCACCTTTTCAAGCATGGTGGCGCCACTCCGCGAAACAGCCGGGGGCTTCGCCGACGCGGACTTTCTCCAACTTCACGGCGGGGGGCAGCATTTTCAAGACGGCTTGGCCGATGGCCCACGCCACCCGTTCGGCCGAGGGGGAAATCACCAACTTGCCTTGGGCATCAGCAAAAGGCGCCAAGTCGTTGAGGTAGCCGAAGCGCCATGGCGCCAAGAACAGATCCAACTGCGCGTGCAGCGGGTGGAAGTCCATCACGGTTTCGATCTCATCCAATTGCGCACTCGTCACCCACACTTCCACCGGCCAGTCGTGGCCGTGGCGGGGTTCGAGCACATCGCCCGGCAAGCGCAGGGCGTGGTCGGCGGTGAAGGAGGATTGGATGGAGATGGCGTACATAAGGTGGCGGCGGCATCTTGCCGCCGGAAGGTATTTGGACGGCGGCAAGATGCCGCCGCTACCCTTGGAAGAACCCTTTGATCGTTTCCCCCACGAAGCGCAATTGCGCCTCGGAGAGTTCCGGATAAATCGGGATCGACAGCACTTCCTTGGCGGCCTTTTCCGACTCCGGCAGGTCGCCTTCCTTGCCACCCAGATAAGCGAAGCATTCCTGTTGGTGCAGGCACAGGGGGTAGTACACGCCGGCGCCGATTTGATTGGCGGTCAGGTGCTTGAGCAGGGCGTCGCGCTTGCCATCGAGCACGCGCAGGGTGAATTGGTTGTGGATGCTGGTGTTGATGCCGAGGATTTTCGGCAAGACGATGCCGGCGCAAGTCCCCAGCACTTCCTGGTAAATCGCGGCGTTTTTGCGGCGGCCTTCATGCCATGATTCCAAATGGGCCAACTTGACCGAGAGATAGGCGCATTGGAGGGCGTCCAGGCGGAAGTTGGCGCCGACTTCGTCGTGGAAGTAGCGCTCCTTGGCGCCGTGGTTGCGGATCAGGCGGAAGCGCGCGGCCAGGGCCGGGTCGTGGGTGGTGAGCAGGCCGCCGTCACCGGCGCCGCCCAGGTTTTTCGAGGGGAAGAACGAGAAGGCGCCGCAGGCGCCCAAGGCGCCGGCTTTCACGCCGCGCTGGGTGGCGCCGATGGATTGGCAGGCGTCTTCGATCACTTTCAGGCCGTACTTGTCGGCCAGATCCAGGATGGGGTCCATGTCGGCCATCTGGCCGAACAGGTGGACCGGCATGATGGCTTTGGTTTTGGGGGTGATTTTGGCCTCGATGGCGGCCGGATCCAGGTTGAAGGTGGCCGGCTCGATGTCCACGAACACCGGCGTGGCGCCGGTGCGGTGCACGCAGCCGGCGGTGGCGAAGAAAGTGAAGGAGGGCAGAATCACTTCGTCGCCGGCCTTGATGTCCAGCGCCATCAGCGCGCACAAAATGGCATCGGTGCCGGAGGAAATGGCGATGGCGTCGGCCGTGCCGCAATAGGCGGCGCATTCTTTTTCAAAGCGCTCGACTTCCGGCCCGCCGATGCAGACCTGCGAGTCCAGCACCGCCTCGATGCGGGGCATGATTTCATGCTTCAAGGCGGCGTATTGGGTCTTGAGGTCGAGCAGGGGGACTTGCATGGGGTTCCTGTGAATAAAGGGGGTGGCGCAGTGTAGCGGATGGGCCCTTTTTGCCGTGGGGGCGGGGGAAGGCTAGAATGTCCCTCCCACCCCTCTTCTTTTTGTTCCCCATTTTTGCAGGAACCCATCATGGCCGGTCCCAACACCCTCACTTTCACCGACGCCACCTTCGAAGCCGAAGTGCTCAACAGCCCCATCCCCGTGCTGGTGGATTTCTGGGCCGAGTGGTGCATGCCCTGCCGCATGCTCTCGCCGGTGATCGACAAGGTCGCCACTGCCCATGCCGGCAGGGTGAAAATCGGCAAGTCCAACACCGACACCGACCGCAACACCGCCATCGCCTACAACATCCAGTCCATTCCCACGGTGCTGGTGTTCAAGGGTGGCAAGGTGATCAACACCCTGGTCGGCCCGAATGAGAAACTGCTCAACGAAGCCATCGAAGCGGCGCTGAAATAAGGGAGGGTCGGCTTTAGCCGACCGGAGTGCATATCCCATGATCCAAACACAAAGGGCCGGCGGAAATTTTCCGCCGGCCCTTTGTGTTTTGGAATGAGGGAGTCCAACAGGTCGGCTAAAGCCGACCCTCCCTTTTCGTCACAAATCCGCGCAGGCTCGATCCCAGCCGCAGCACAAACAGGGTCAGCCGCTCCTTGCCCTCGCCGCGCAGTTTTTTTTCCAATTTGTTGGGGTCGCAGATCTGGCCGCGGGTTTTGACTTCGACCAAGCCGGCCTGGTGGTTTTGCAGCGCCAGTTTGGCTTTTTTCTCGTCCCAGGCGAAAGATTCCAGCACTTTGAAGGCGGTGAACCACGGCGAGGCGGGCAAGGCGCAGGTTTCACCCAAGGTGCCGGCGGTGAGCAGGCCAAGGCCGGGATGCAGGTCGGAGATCGGGTGCCCTTTGCCGAGTTCATTCGACAATTGCGCCCGTTCGATGGCATCGTCGGGCTCGAGCAAAAAAGCCGGTTCGCCCCAGATCGGCAGTGGCGAACCGGCCTTGCCGGCCAGGGTGTGGGTCTGATTTGCAGTGATGAGCACCGCTTCGCGCGGGGCTTCTTGCGCCAACACGCCGGTCCACAGCAGGGCTTGCACCAGCTTGCCGCCATCCGACACGAACGAGGTGGACCACGGCAGGCCGAGTGTGTTGGCGAAATCCGCCAACTCGGTGTGCGACACGCCGGGGGCCAACTTCACGCAGGCCCCCTTGGCCTGGCGCAACAGCGGGGCCCACATTTCCGGGCCGGGCAGATAGTCGGCCAGGTTGAAGATGCGGCCGCTCTCATTGCGGCGGGCCGGGTCGAGGTGGATCAGGGCCTGTTTGAGATCGGGGTGATCGGCGTAAGCAGCGATGTCGGCGCAGCGGACGGTGATCGGCGGGGTGGACTCTTTGGCATTTTGCCCCGCCATCCAGGCCCGCACCGGGTTGAGGTCGCAGGCTTCGACCGGCAAGCCCACGGAGGCCAGCGCCAGGGCATCAAAACCGGCCCCGCAACAGAGGTCGAAAACCGGCGCGCCGGGGGTGCGGGCTTTGAAGCGCTCCGCCTTCCACCGTGCCACCGCCCACGACGAGGCCTGTTCCACCGCCTGCGGGTCGGCCATGATGCGCCCGGCCACGGCGGCGGGAAACTTCAAGCCGGCTTTTTTGCGCGCCACCATCAGATCCAAGGCCAGCTTCACTTCGGCGGCCGGGCCTTTTTTGCGCAATTGCGCCACCTGCGCCACATTGGCGGGGTCGCATTGTCCGGCAGCCGCCAGCAAGGCGGCATCGGCACCGACCTTGTCCCACAATGTCGCCAGTTCGGCAGAGGCGGCGGCGGGGTGCAAATCGGCGGGCGGGGGAGAGGGCATGGGCGCTACGATACAAAGTAGACGCGGCGGCTTGCCGCGTGGCGGAATTTTTTTGTCCGGGGCGCGCTGTCCGTGGGTGGCGCCCGTCCGGATTGTCTTCATCCCACGCTCCTCGCCGCCGCGTCCACTTTCATGAAAATCGCCCTCCTGCAAACCAATCCCACCGTCGGCGACATTGCCGGCAATGTCCGCCTGATCCAGGACGGCATCCTGCGCGCCAAGTTGGCCGGGGCGCAATTGGCGGTGTTCCCGGAGATGGCCGTTTGCGGCTATCCGCCGCGCGATTTGTTGATGAAGCCGTCTTTTTTGGACGCCTGCGAGGCGGCGGTGGCCGAGTTGGCCGACAGTCTGCCGGCGGATTTGGCGGTGGCGGTCGGCCTGCCGGTCCGCACCGGCGGCCATACCGGCAAGCCGTTGTACAACGCATTGGCCATCTTGCAGGCTGGCCAGCCGGTGCAATGGATTCACAAGCAATTGCTGCCCACTTACGATGTGTTCGATGAACAGCGTTGGTTCGAGCCCGGCCCCATCCCCGAGCCGGTGCTGATTGGTGGCGTGCGGGTGGGCTTCACCATTTGCGAAGACATGTGGAACGAAGGCGAGTTGCTGGGGCGCCCGTTGTACCACACCCAGCCGGTGCAAAGTTTGGTGGCGCAGGGCGCGCAGATCCTGGTCAACGCCTCGGCGTCGCCCTTTTCACTCGGCAAGCCGGCGTTCCGCCGCGAATTGCTGGCCCTGCAAGCCAAAAAACACCGCCTGCCCACGCTGTATTGCAACCAGGTGGGCGGCAACGACGACCTGGTGTTCGATGGCCGCTCGTTCGCGGTCAATGGGGCCGGCGAACTGACCCATGAAGCCCAAGCATTCGCCGAGGACATGTTGCTGGTGGACACGGCGGAAATGGCGGACCCGGCGGAACACCGCCTTGGGCCGGGCCCGGTGCGCGAATCGCTGCATGATCTGTTCGACGCCCTGGTGCTGGGCGTGCGCGATTATTGCCGCAAATGCGGCTTCAAAAGCGTGGTGCTGGGGTTGTCGGGCGGTATCGACTCGGCCTTGTGCGCGGCCTTGGCGGTGGCGGCCCTTGGCGCGAAAAATGTGCGCGGGGTGGCGATGCCCAGCCGCTTTTCGTCCGACCATTCGGTGGCCGACGCCCGTGAGTTGGCGCGCCGGTTGGGCATCGCTTTTGATCTGATTCCCATCGAGCCGGCGCACGGCGGGATGGAGGGCATGCTGGCGCCGGTGTTCGCCGGCCATGAACCCGGTTTGGCGGAAGAAAACATCCAGGCCCGCCTGCGCGGGGTCGTCCTGATGGCGATGAGCAACAAGTTCGGCGCCATGCTGATCACCACCGGCAACAAGAGCGAGTTGGCGGTGGGCTATTGCACCTTGTACGGCGACATGTGCGGCGGCTTGGCGCTGATCAGCGATGTGCCCAAGACCCTGGTGTGGGACTTGTCGCGCTGGATCAACGCCAGTCCGGATTCGTCTTTGCGCCAACGGTTCGGCGGGCCGGTGATTCCGGAAAACAGCATCAGCAAGGTGCCCAGCGCCGAATTGCGCCCCGACCAATGCGATCAGGATTCGCTGCCGCCGTATGAAGTGCTGGATGCGATCGTCGAGCGCCATGTCGAACGCGAGCAGTCGGTGGCGCAGATCATCGCCGAAACCGGCTTTGAAGAAACCGTGGTGCGGCGCATGGTGCGCTTGATGGATCTTTCGGAATACAAGCGCCGCCAGGCGGCGCCGGGCATCAAGGTGACCGGCCGGGCCTTCGGCCTTGGGCGGCGCATGCCGATCGCGCAGGGGTTCAAGGGGTAGCGATCAACGAGCCCTGAGCGCAAGCTCAGGGAGAACGCAGGCGAAATGGAATGAATGGCGAGAGTGCGGGCGTGTGAGCGGGCAAGGAAGTCGTTTCCCTGAGCTTGCGCCTTAAGAATGCACACATCTTCCCGCCCCAAAAGGCGAATGACCGATA
>CAZVNU010000036.1:0-12740 GCA_964628335.1 uncultured Phycisphaeraceae bacterium | reverse complement strand
CAAAAATGCCCGCGCCGGCGCGGCGACGGCATTTTTGACCGCGGTGCCCCACTTCGGCGCAACTTGCGCCATCAACTTCTCCATATCCGCCGTCTTGAGGTCTTCCGAAATACCCTCGGGCAGCACCTTCTTGAGTTCCCGCCGCGCATCGGCCTTGGAATTCATGCCGCCAGGCAGGCCGTCCTGAAGATGGAGAATCAACCACGCTTCAAAGCATGGGCGCGAGATGGCAACCTCAAAGCCCTCCGCCTTCGCCTGCGCCACCGCCGCCGACAGTTTTTGATCGTGCGGGGTGCCGGGGGCCTCGGTATCCATGACGCACCAAACTTCGTCGTATTCAAGCTGGTCCGCCGCTTGCGCCGCCAATTCTTTCTGCGCATCGCGCAAGTTGATCGCGGCATTCACCACCTGATCCGGGCTGCTGCCGGCGTGCTTCGGACCGGCCTCCACGCGGGCCACCCCTTGCGCCAAGTTGCCGTTCTCCACGCGGATTTTGTCATCCAGACCCAGGGACTTTTTCAAGGCGGCGAAATACTGCAACTCCGTTACCTCCCCTTCGGTGACGATGAGCAAAAACTTCGCCGCCATGCGGGTGGGGGCGGCGCGCCCGGTCGTGGATCTCAGGCGGCTTTTGCGCTTGTTGTTGTGGGTGATCAAGCACCCTCCTTCTCATCCGCAAACGCCTTGGCAAACCCGGCCCACACTTCCTCTTCGGCCAGATGCGGCACGGCGGCGAAGCGCCCGGCGAGGTAATGCTTCATCAGCGGTACTTCCTTGCGCGGCTTGTCCTTGAAGTCGGACAGGCTGTAAAGGGTCGAAGCGCCATCCTTGCCCTTTTCCGCCAGATAGATCTGGTCGCGGCGCAGCAGGGAACTGTCCAGCAAGGTGACATCATGGGTCGCAAAAATCAATTGCGCACCCTTGGGGTTGGTCTTGGGAGATTGGAACAGCCGCACCAAGCAGCGCAGGAGCAAGGGATGCAGGCCGGCGTGGAGTTCATCGACGACAAGAACGCCGCCGCGCGCAAGGGTGCGCACGATCTGCGGGGCGAGGCCGAAGATGCGCTGGGTGCCGTAGGACTCGTCCTGCTGGATGTCGAAGCGCACGGATTGGCCTTCCCGGTCGGTATGCAGCGCAAAAGCACGGTGCCGAGTGTCCTTGCCCGGGGGAAGGTCGCCGCCGCGCTTGACTTCGACGTCCCGGCTTTCGATGTCGAGGCCTTGGATGCCAAGGTCGGCGGCTTGCAACAAACCCTCGACCTGCTTGAGCAGAGATTGATTCTGGGCGCAAATTTGGGTGGTGCGGTCCACGGTGCGGTGGTCGAAAGTCTCGACATCCAGCAGACGGAATTGCTGGATGAACCAGCCCATCACTTCGCGGCATTGGGGGTGGTCCCAAATGGCGCAAGCGGACAAGAAGGGCATGTCCGGGCGGGTGCGGCCGGCCAGAGCTTGCGCCTCTTTGAGGCCGCCGACGAAGGAAGGGCCCCAATACCAGGCTTCCGCCTCTTGAGGCGTGGCGTAGATGGGGGCCTCTTCCCGCACTTCCCATACGGTCTGAGGCATGCCCTCGTCTTTGTCCGTTTTCTTAAGGTGGCTGGATTTGTCCTGCGGGATGTAATCGCCACGGGCGAAGAGCAGCGCTTCCCGGCCTTCGGGCCAGGCGCGCAGGGATTCTCCCCAAATCCTGTCTTGGCTTGTGCTCAGCGCATAGGCGTAACGCACGCCTTGGTGCAGGAAGGCGAGGTCAAACTCCACGGGTGCTTCGCGACTCTCGCCGTCCAAGCGGAAAGGTTGGATGCGCTTGCGGGGATTGAAAAACCGGATGAGTTCTTCCTGCTGCTGAAACCGCACCGGAAACACCACCAACTCACAAAGCAGATCCAATGCCTTCACCACATTGCTCTTCCCCGCCGCATTCGCCCCATACAGCACCGCCACGGGCAAAACGCCATGGTTGCCCGCGGGCAAGCCCTCCACCTGGCGCACCACTTCGATGCCACCCGGCTGATCGGTGTCGGCGGTCGCCTCCATGCTGAGCAAGGCGGAATCGCGCAAAGAGCGGAAATTGGCGACTTGGAAGGAGATGATCATGTGTTTATTCTACGATTTTGACATTTTTAGTCAAATTTAAACCATAAATTCATACCACCAACCCCCTGTTCATCCCCAAAAACACCCCCTCCATCCGCTCCCCAAACAACTGATACATCTTCCCCAACCCACCCTTCCCATCAAAGGGCGCAAGTTCCAAATCCTCCCGCTCCAAACGGAAGCTGGTGGCGATATGGTCACGGATCATCTCCAGCCAACTGGCCTGCTCGGCCGTAAACGGCACCCCCGCGTTTTCCCGCAAAATCCAGTCGCGGTAATTGCGCCGCACGGTTTCGGCGAAGGGGCTGATTTTGCCATCGAGCCCGCACACGCGGCGGATCAGGGCGACGAGGGCGGTGAGTTCGGTCATGGGCGTCGCTGAAACGGGCACGGCATCCAGCCGGGCATAGGCGTCGTAAACGCGGCTGATGGCCAGATGGGGGACTTTGGTTTTCAGGGTCTCCAGCACTTGGCGGACCATCGCCAGCGTCACTTCATGGCGGCGCTGGGGATGCTTGAAGTAGAGGGTCAGGGCATCGAGCTCGTCTTGATGATCCGCCAGCGCCTGCGCAAAGGCGGACACCATGGCCTTGGCATCGTCGGCGGCGTTTTGATGCCAGCCGGCATGCAGCACGCTGTCGAGGTTGGTGGCGTCGAGGGTCTGGTCGTGCTGCTTCTTGATGTCGGCCAGCAGGTGGATGAGGCTGCCGTTGAGGGGCTTGGCTGCCTGTGCCACCAGGGCTTTTTGCGCTTTGTTGCGGGCATCGTCGCCGGGGTCGCCGGCGGACTGGCCGACCAGCTTGAGGGCGGCGGCTTCGATGGCGTCGCCATCCAGGGCGGCGAACAGGTCTTTGACCAGTTGGGTCAGGGGCAGGCCGCCGCTCTGGGCTTCGATCTGCTGGTGCTCGGCGGGGGTGAGTTGGCGATCCAGCCGGGCCAGGCGGGCGGCCAGGGAGGAGACGGTGTCGGCGTCAGAACCGCCGTGCATGACTTCCAGCGCCAGATCCTTGAGCGAGACGCCGGGCTTGGTGATCAGGGCCGGGCTGGCGGTCTTGATGCTTTGGGTGACGCCGATGGCATCCACGATGACGAAGTGGGTCTTGGCACCCTTGGCGCTGGGCGTCACTTTGCGCAGTTCGTCCTCGCTTTGGGTGCGGGTGCCGCGGCCCTTCATCTGCTCGAAGTAGCCCTTGCTCTTGACATCGCGCATGAACAGCAGGCATTCCAGCGGGCGGATGTCGGTGCCGGTGGCGATCATGTCCACCGTGACGGCGATGCGCGGGTGGTAGTCGTTGCGGAACTGGGACAGGACGGACTTGGGATCTTCCTCTGCCTTGTAGGTGATCTTTTTGCAGAAGCGGTTTTCTTCGTTGAATTCCTCGCGCACCATCTGGATGATGTCGTCGGCGTGGGAATCGCTCTTGGCGAAGATCAGGGTCTTGGGCACCTCGAAGGCGCCGTCTTCGCCGATGCGGCCGGGGAAGATTTCGGGCAGCTTGTCCTTGAAGGTGCGGACGACGGTGCGGATCTGGCTGGCATTGACGATGTCGCGGTCGAGCTGCTTGCCGTCGTAGGTCTCGTCTTCTCCTTGCTCTGCCCAGCGTTTGGCGCGGGTCATCTTTTCGCGCTTTTGCACCGGCTGGCCGGCCTTGATTTCGGCGCCGTCCTTGGTGATCTGGGTTTCGATCAGGTAGACCTCGTTGCCGACATTGACGCCGTCGGCCACGGCCTTTTCGTGGGTGTATTCGCTGACGACATTCTGGTTGAAGAAGCCGTAGGTGCGGTTGTCGGGGGTGGCGGTCAGGCCGATGAGGAAAGCGTCGAAATACTCCAGCACCTGGCGCCACAGGTTGTAGATGGAGCGGTGGCACTCGTCGATGACGATGAAATCGAAGAACTCCGGCGGCACCTTGGGATTGTAGGCGACGGGGAAGGGTTCCTTGCGCTTGGGGCGCGCTTCTTCGGGGTTTTCCTGTTCGGCGGCTTCATCCAGTTCCTTGCCTTGCAGGATGGCATACATGCGCTGGATGGTGCTGATGCAGACCTGGCCGTCGGCGGGCACGAAGGAGGATTTCAGGCGCTGGACCGCGTACAACTCGGTGAACTTGCGGTTGTCGTCGCTCGGCACGAAGCCCATGAACTCCTGCTCGGCCTGTTCGCCCAGGTTCTTGGTGTCCACCAGGAACAGCACGCGCTTGCCCTTGGCGTGCTTGAGCAGGCGGTAGATGCCGGTGATGGCGGTGAAGGTCTTGCCCGAGCCGGTGGCCATCTGCACCAGGGCGCGCGGGCGGGCCTGGGTGAAGGATTCGTCCAGGTTGGTGATGGCGGCGACTTGGCATTCACGCAGGCCCGCGGCATCCAGCGCGGGCAGGTCATGCAGCCGGGCGCGCAGGGACCGGCCTTGGGCCAGCCAGGCGTGCAGGGTTTCGGGGCGGTGGAAGGCGAAGACCTCGCGGGAGCGCGGCTTGGGGTCGCGCTGGTCGGTGAAGCGGGTGATCTTGCCGGTGGCCTGGTAGAGGAAGGGCAGCGGCCCGCCATTCTTGACATATTTGAGCTTGGCGCCGGCGTAGTCCTCGGTCTGTTCTTCGGCCACGGTCAGGTTTTGGCCGGCGTCCTCTTTCTTGGCCTCGATCACGCCGACGGGTTGGCCGCCGACGAACAGCACATAATCGGCGGGGCCGACCTCGGTGGTGTATTCGCGCACGGCTTGGCCGTTGCCTTTGGCGAAGTTGATGGTCTTTTTGTCCTGCACCTCCCACCCGCACGCTTTCAATTGCGCGTCGATCTGGTCGCGGGCGAGTTGTTCGGGGTTTTGGTTGGGCATGGTGGCGTGATGGAAAAACGATAGCCGAACAACGGATGGAAGTTTAGGCCGTTATGAGGATGAAGTCCATTATAAAAAAGGAATTATTGAATACCCCCACCTCTTCCGGCCCGCAGGGCGGGCCAGGGCTGGCGGGTCAACAGCGCACGGGCTTGTTGGAGCGCGGGTGTCCCTCTTGTCCGCGGACGACATCCCGACCACCCTTCATCAACGAGGCCCGGCATGGACGCTGACACTTTCCCGTGGAAACTGTTCGGACTGAACACCGATTGCCCGGCTGACAGGGGAGGCGCCAAAACCGCCCCATTGCATAAAATCACCCCCATCCCCAGTCTTCCCCCCATGCAAACCCCACTCACCCGCGCCACCTTGCTGGCCGCCGCCTTGTTCACCTTTGCCGCCCGCGCCGACGCGCCCGCCCCCTTGTCGCCAGGCGAAGTGCCCGCCGCCGACATGGCGCGCGCCAAGGACATCCTCAAGCAGTGGGAAGGGGACGCGCCGCAAAAAGGTGAGCGCAAGTTGCGCCTGTGCTACTGGACCCCGGCCGACCGCGAGCCGCTGCCCGACCGACGCGAGCGCCTGACCCGGGTGATGCAGCACATCCAGGCCTTCTACGCCAAGGAGATGGCCGGCCACGGCTTTGACGGCCGCACCCTGCGTTTGGAAATGGCCGCCGACGGCTTGGTGGAACTGACCGATGCCAAGGGCTCAATCAAAGATGCCCAGTGCGGCGAGAACGGCCCCACCGGCGAGGCGGTGCGCAAAGACTGCCTGGCCGCACTCAAGGCCAAGGGCATCGACGGCAACCAAGAGACCATCGTCCTGTTCTGCAACCTGACCACTTGGAATCCCGAAAAACGCACCCTGAGCCATCACAGCCCCTACTTCGCTTCCGGCGATGCCGCACACGGCACGGCGTGGCAGGTGGATTCGCCGTTGCTGGACGCCGCGCTCCTGGACCGCAAGGACGGCTTCATCCACGACGGCCAATACGGCCATGTCTCGCTGGGCAAATACAACTCCATCTTCGTGGGCGGGGTGGCCCATGAGCTCGGCCATGCCCTGGGCCTGCCGCATTGCAAGGAATGCGCCGGCTGCCGCGCGCGCCTGGGGCATGAACTCATGGGCGAAGGCAACCGCACCTACGGCGACGAACTGCGCGCCGAGGGCAAGGGCTCGTTCATCGGCGCGCCGCATGCGCTCAAATTGGCTGCGCATCCGCAGTTCTCCGGCTCGGTCAAGGATATGGCCGGCCGCACTCAGGCAGATTTTGACGGCTGGCGATTCACCCCACGCGCCAACGGGCTGGAAGTGACAGGGCGAGTATCCGCCAAAGTGCCGGTGCACGCGGTGATCGCCTATGCCGATCCAGAAGGCGGTGGTGACTACGACTCAGAAATCACCGCCGGTGTGCCGCAGGCCGACGGCTCGTTCCGCTTGTTGCTGCCCGACATCGAGCACAAGCGCAACACCACGGCCGATCTGCACTTTGTCGCCGTGTGCGCCAATGGCGCGGCCACCGCCTCGGTGTGGAGCGGGCAGGCACTGACCTTCCGCGTGCCGGTGGACGCCAAGGGGCGCTTCGACACTTCCATGCTCGCTGCCACCCTGGCCTGGGATGCGGTGGCCAAAGACTGGCGTGCCGGCAAACTGCCGGCCAAGGGCGCGGCGCGGGCGGCCTTGCCAGCGGCGACGCAAGAACTCCTGCGCCGGTTGGAAGCGCCCGACACCGCCAAGAACAAGCCGGCACCCTCGGCGGTGGCGCCCGGCATGGAGGTCATCCCGCTGTCGGATTGCGCCCCCGCCACCGCCAAGACCGGCTGGAGGGGCGCCCACTTCGACCGCACCCACGCGGGCGACGCCTTGGTGAGCGCCAGCGGGCCGGCCCGCCACGGCCTGTGGGCGCATGCCCCGGCCGAGCATACCTATGACCTTGGCGGCCAATGGGGCCGGCTCAAGGGCGGCTGCGGCCCGCTGCGGGAGGCCCGCGACAGCGCCAAATTGCGCTTCAGCATCGTGGCCGATGGCAAAACAGTGTGGTCCTCGGGCGGCAAAGCCGGCTTCCATTACGACCTTGACCTGACCGGCGTCAAAACGCTGGTCCTGCACTGCGAAGCGGCCGACACCGGCGGCGCATGGGGCGGCTGGATTGAGCCGCTGCTGACGCGGCCAGACCAAGAACGCAAGTAATCTCAAAAAGTCAGGTTGCGTAAAAACCAAGATTCCGGTTTTTATTTGCAATAACCCGCCCCCGGCGCGCGTTGGCTCCGATGGTTTTGATTGTTTTTTCTCCCTCCCCCCATCGCCATGATCAAACTCCCCCCGTTCGCCCTGCTTGCCGCCTTTGCCCTGCCGGCCTTTGCCCTGCCGGCGTTCGCCGCCGATCCGCCGGCCCCCACCGCCCCGGCGCCTGCCGCCGACAAGGCCGACCAGGAGCGCGAAGCGCGCCGCGAGACCCGCAATCAGGAGCGGCTCAAACGGACCATCGAGCAAAACCCCACCCTCAAGGGCGTGGACCCCAGCACCCCGGAAGGCAAGGAAAAAATCCAGCAGGCCATGCGCGACCGCTTTGAAAAAAACATCGCCCCCCAAATCCGCAAGCGCATCGCCGAGGCCCAAACCGCCAACCATGCCAAATTGCAGGAAGACTTCACCATGACGGCGGAGGAATTCACCGCCATCGAACCCCTGCTGGTGCGCGTGGAACAACTGCGCATGCAAAAAGGCATGGTCGATGCCCCCACCCAAATGCGCAACATGGGCTTTGGCGGCGGCCGTGGCGGACGCGGCGGCCAAGGCGGTGGCTTTGGCGGCGGCTTCGACCCCAAGATGTTCCTGGGCGACACCGCCATGGAGCCCTCGGTGCAGGAATGCCAGACCGCGGCCAAAGCCCTGACCACCCTGTTGGCCGACAAGCAAGCCAGCGCGGCCGAAGTGGCCACTGCCACCGCCCGCGTGCGCAAGGCGCGCGCCGCCTTCCAAGCCTCCTTGGAAAAGGCGCAGGGCGAACTCAAAGGCGTGCTGAGCACCCGCCAGGAAGCGCTGCTGGTGGACCGCGGCATTTTGGATTGAGTCCGACACATGCGCCCAAGCGCGCTTCGCCCCTTCCCGACACCATGGCCCACTCCTCCCTGCACGCCATCCTGACCGCTGAATTGTCATTGGATGATGCCGCCCTGACGGCGCTCGCCACGCACATGGAAGCCGGCCTGCCGTTGGCCCATGCCCTGGCCGAAGTCGCCGGCGATGTGCCGGCCGCCAAGGCCATGGCCAAGGTGCTTGGCCTGCCGCTGGCCACCCAAGCCGGCGACCTGCAACCCGACCCGGTGTGGCTGGCGCGCATCCCCATGCGGGTGTGGGCGGCGGCGCGCGCGTTGCCGTTGCCCTCCGATGACGGCGCCCATGTCTTGAAGGTGGCGCTGGCCGATCCCTTGGACAGCGGCGCGCAAGACACCGTGCGCGCCGCCGCCGCCGGTTGCATGCCGCAGATCGTAGTGGTGCCGCGCCAACTGCTGCACGAGGCGCTGCGCGAACACCTTGGCGTGGGCGCCGACACCGTGCAGAGTCTGGTGGATGGCCGCGGCGAAGAAGTCGGCGGCCGGGGCGAGGTGGATCTGGCCGCCGACGCCGAAGATGCCAGCATCATCCGCCTGGTCAACCAGGTGCTGGCCGAAGCGCTGGAACGGCGCGCCACCGATGTGCACTTCGAACCTTTCGAGGGCCGCTTCGCCGTGCGCTACCGCGTCGACGGCATGCTGATCGAAGCCAAGTTGCCGCCGGAAGTGCGCCGCCTGCAGGCCGCCATCGTTTCGCGTTTGAAAATCCTGGCGCAACTGGACATCGCCGAAAAACGCCTGCCGCAGGACGGCCGCATCAAACTGCGCCTCTCGGGCCGCGAGGTGGATGTGCGCGTGAGCATCATCCCCATGCTGCACGGCGAGGCGGTGGTGCTGCGCCTGCTCGACCGCTCGGCGGCGCTGGTGGGCCTCAAGGGCACCGGCATGGCGGGCCATGATTTGGAACTGTTCCAACGCGCCCTCGATTTGCCGCACGGCATCGTGCTGGTCACCGGCCCCACCGGCAGCGGCAAGACCACCTCGCTCTACGCCGGCCTGTCGCGCATCAACCAGCCCGACCTCAAGATCGTCACCATCGAAGACCCGGTCGAATACCAGCTCGACGGCATCAACCAGATCCAGGTGGACACCCGCTCCGGCCTTTCCTTCGCCAAGGGCCTGCGCGCGATTCTGCGCCACGACCCGGATGTGGTGCTGATCGGCGAAATCCGCGACCGCGAAACGACGGAGATCGCGGTGCAAGCCTCGCTCACCGGCCATCTGGTGCTCTCCACCCTGCACACCAACGACGCCCCCGGCGCCATCTCGCGCCTGGTGGACATGGGCATCGAACCGTTTTTGGTGGCCTCCACCCTGGAACTGGTGATGGCCCAGCGTCTGGTGCGCTTGCTTTGCAGCCACTGCAAGCACCCGCTGGATGCCAACGCCCGCGCCGATGCCACCCTGATCCTGCCCGGCTTCGACGGCCCGGTGTACGGGCCTGGCCCGGCCTCCAAGACCTGCCGCGAATGCGGCGGCACCGGCTACAGCGGCCGCTGCGGCATTTTTGAAATGATGCCGATGAACGCACAGTTGCGCCACAAGGCCGGCGAGAAATCCTCCAGCCAGGAGTTGCGCCGCCTGGCCAATGCCGCCGGCATGGTCTCGCTGCGCGACGACGGCCTGCGCCTGGTCAAAGAAGGGCGCACCAGCATTGAAGAAGTCCTGCGCAACACCCATGACGGAGCGTCGCACTGATGCCCGCCTTCGCCTACCAAGCCCTGAATGCACAAGGCCGTCCGCAACGCGGACTGATCGAGGCCGACGACCGCCTCGCCGCACTGCGCGCGGTGGAAGCCAAGGGGCTGGTGCCCACCGAGATGAAGGAGGCCAGCCCGCAAGGCATGCTCGGTTCGCGCATCCCGGTGGCGCAGGTGCTGGCCTTTGCCCGCTCACTAGGCGGCTTGCTGGCCGCCGGCGTGCCGCTGTCGCGGGCGCTGACCGTCATCGAGCGCGAATCCACCCATCCGGCGGCGCGCGCGGCCTTTGCCCGCATCCATGCGCGGGTCAAGGACGGCGCCATGCTGGCCGATGCCATGCAGGGCGAACCCGGCCTGTTCGCGCCGGTGTTCATCGCCATGGTGCGGGCCGGTGAATCCGGCGGCTTCCTGTCGGTGGTGCTGGAGCAGATCGCCGACTACATGGAGCGCTCGCGCGAACTCACCAGCCGGGTGGCCAGCGCCCTGATCTACCCGATTCTGCTGGCGGTCATCGCCTCGGCGGTGGTGTGCTTTTTGCTGGTGTGGTTCATCCCGAAATTCGCCGACCTGTTCGCCTCGTTCCATCGCGAACTGCCGCCGATCACCCAACTCATCCAAGGCGCCAGCCAATTGCTGGTGCATTACGGCTGGATTTTGGCGCTGCTGGGGGTGGCCGCCGTGGCCGGCGCCAAATACGCACTGGCCGCGCCGCAAGGCCGGCTGGGCTGGGAGCGTTTGCAATTGCGCCTGCCGGGCGTGGGCACCGCCAAAGCCACTTTGGCGCGGGTGCGCTTTTGCCGCATGCTGGGCACCTTGCTGCAATCCGGCGTGCCGCTGCTGGCCGCCCTCAAAGTCGCCGGCGAAGCGGTGGGCAGCCCGGTGTTGGCCGGCGCCCTGCACGGCGCGGCCGAGCAAGTGCGCCAGGGCGCGCCGCTGACCGCCTCGCTGTCGGCCGTCGGCGCCATGCTGCCGCCCACCGCGCTCGAAGCACTGGCCGTGGCCGAAAGCAGCGGCCGCCTGCCGCCCGAACTGCTGCGCCTGGCCGACACCAGCGAAAAAGAACTCGACCGCCGCCTGCGCACGCTGGTGTCTTTGGCCGAGCCCCTGCTCCTGCTGCTGATGGCGCTGATCGTCGGCACCATCGTCATCGGCATGCTGATGCCGGTGTTTGATTTGTGGAGCGCGATTGAATGATGCCAAGCGCGCACGGGTGTCGTCGGACGCCCGCGCACGGGGCGCACGGGCGCCGCTCCAACACCCGTCCTTGAACCAACCGCTCCCTTTCCCTCCTTCCACCCTACCCATGCCAACCTTCACCCGCCGTCACCGCGTCCATTCCGCCTTCAGCATCCTTGAACTGCTGCTGGTGCTGGTGATCCTGGCCATCTTGGCCGGCATCGTCGGCTCGCGCTTCGTGGGCCAAAGCCAGAACGCCCGCATCAAGGCGGCCCAAACCCAACTCGGCACGCTCAAGATGAGTCTCAACCGCTTTGAATTGGATTTGGGCCGCTACCCCACCAGCAGCGAAGGCCTGCGCGCGCTGGTGGAAAAACCCAGCGACGATGCCAACGAAAACTGGAAGCGCTACCTCGATGCCGATGAAATCCCCAAGGACCAATGGGGCAACGCCTGGAATTACCGTCAGCCCGGCCAACACAACACCGACGGCTTCGACCTGTGGTCCAACGGCCCCGACGGCCGCGAAGGCGGCGATGACGACATCTCCAATTGGTCCGCCACCGCCCGCTGATTCCTTTCATGCGCCGCCTTCCCCCTGCCGCTTGCCGGGCATTCAGCCTGCTTGAACTCATCCTGGTGCTGGTGGTCCTTGGGATCACCACCTCGGTGGTGGCGGTGCGCCTGAGCTCGATGCGCCAATCCGAAGGGGTGGCGCAAGCCGGCCGCACGCTGAGTGACCAATTCAACCGCGGCCGCTCGCTGGCGCTGGCCCGCGGCGAACTGACTCGCTTGCGATTGGATTTGGACGCGCAAACCGCCACGGTGCAGGTGCATTCCGCGACCGGCTTCGCCAACCCCGCCGATGGCGATGCGCCCGAAGCGGCACTGCGCTTCGGGGCTGAAACCCAAACCCTGAGTTTCAGCGGAGCCGATGCCAAAACCCAGACCACCGGCCAGGTGGATTTCCTGTTTTATCCGGATATGCGCTGCGAACCCTCCGGCCGCATCACCCTCACCAAAGGCGCCTCCCGCGCCGTGGTGATCTGTCCACCGGCAGGCCGGCCCGCTTGCATGGAGGGCACGCCATGAAGCGATCCGGGTTTACTTTGATCGAAGCCCTGATCGCCATCGCCCTGGTGGCGGCGGTGTTGCCGGTGGCGCTGGCCGGGGTGTCGCGCGCCGGCCAGGCGGTGGGCCAAGGCCATCGCCAGCAGACGGCGCTGCGCTTGGCGCAAAACAAATTGAACTGGCTGGTGGCTTCGGGCGATTGGGCCGGCGGCTCCACCTCGGGCAGCTTTGATCCGGCGCTCGATGGCGATGATGCCGTGCCCTTTCGCTGGCAGGTGGAAGTCACGCCTTGGCGCGATCCGGCGGTGCGCCAATTGCATGTGGTGGTCAGCTGGGAACCTGCCGCGCCCACCCATCAAGTCGTGTTGGATACCTGGGTCACGGCACCTGAAATCGGCTCTGACACGGAGGAGGAACAGCCATGAAGCATCCTTCCCATGCGCGCGGTTTTTCCCTGCTTGAAGTCATCTTGGCTTTGATCGTGGTGGCGCTGATCATGTCGGTGTTGGGCGTGGCCCTGGTCGGCACCTTGCGCATGGAACGCGCCACGCGCAAAATCATGGCGCCCGATGCCCGCGAAGCCGCCTTTGTCGCAAAGTGGCGCGAAGACCTGCTGGCTTGCGCCCGCCCGGTGGGCACCTTGACCGCACCCTTTTTGCTCCGGCACAGCGAAGCCAATGGCCGCCGCAGCGACACCCTGACCTTTCGCACCTCTGGCCCCACCCCGCTGCACCCCGGCATGGCCAGCCGCGCGCCGGAT
>CAZVNU010000035.1:6103-12939 GCA_964628335.1 uncultured Phycisphaeraceae bacterium | reverse complement strand
TGGCCGTTGGCGCCAGCGCGCTGGCTTGGCGCAATTTGAAACGGCCAAGAGCGTCAAAAACAGGATGGCAAGGGTGAGGGGAGGCATGGGGTGGGATTGTAAGATGCTCAAGGAACCGCGCCCGTAAGGAAGCGGGTGTGGCATTTGACGCCACACCCGCTTCCTTACGGGCGCGGTTCTTTTTGAGTCTTACAATCCGCCGCATGTCACACCCCGTCCTTTACCTTGGCGACACTTCCCTGGCCTCTGCCGCCGCCTACCTGGCCGGCATCCTGCACCGCGCCGGCATCGCCTTTGATTACAAAGCCTCGCATGAGGCCACCGACGCCGCCGAAGTGGCCGGGCGCCAACTCATCATCCTGTCTGACTATCCCGCCGCCCGCTTGGACGACAAAGCGCATTACGCCCTGGCCATGGCGGTGCGCAGCGGCACTCATTTGCTCATTTTGGGCGGTTGGGAGTCTTACCACGGCTTGGGCGGTGATTGGGACCGGACATCGATTGCCCCGTTGTTGCCGGTGGTGATTTCCAAGGCGGATGACCGCGTCAATGGCGATGGCGTGTCACTGCTGCGCACCACGCCCACCGGCGCAGGGCACGACATCCTGCGCAATCTGCCTTTTGATGCGAGAACGCCGGTGGTGGGTGGCTGGAGTCGCTTCGCCGCCAAGCCGGACGCGCAGGTGTTGCTGGAAGTGGTGCCGCACCAAGTGACCCGCCAGGGCGCGCATTTCACTTTGACGCCCGGCACGCCGGAGCCCATGCTGGTCATCGGCCAGTGTGAAAACGCCCATATTGCCTGCCTGGCCACCGATGCCGCCCCGCACTGGGTGGGCCCCTTGGTGGACTGGGGTACCGACAATGCCGCGCCGTCTGGCAGTGGCCGGGTGGCGGCGCAAGCGCCGGGGGCCGAAGGGGTGGAAGTGGGCGCGCTGTACGCGCAATTCTTTGAACAGTTGGTGCGGTGGGTGGGAAAACTCTAAAATCACTCCCGCTTTCTTTTACTTTCCATTCTTCAATTGACACCCATGCCCTTCACCTTCACCCGTCGCCATCCCGAAACCGAAGTCCTCACCCGCGCCGAATCGCTGGCCAAGCTGCTCGGCAAAACCGTTGCGCAATTGAAAAAAGAAGTCTGGTTGTTCGCCGTACCCCATGATGATGATGTGGCCATTGGCGGTGGCCTGTGGTTGAAAGCAGCCATCGAAGCCGGTGTCAAAGTGCATATTCTGGCCGCCACCGACGGGCGCATGGGTTTTTGCACCGAAAAAGAAAAGGCCAGCATCGTCAAGGTGCGGGCCAATGAACTGGTGGTTTCCAGCAAAATCCTCGGGCTGACCGATGCCAAGCGCATCCACATGCTGGGTTTCCCCGATTGCTCGCTCACGCAATACCTGGGCCGGCGCGCCATTTCACCCGGCGAGCATGATGCCGAAGGCGGCACCGGCTACACCGGCTTGCAGGGCGCCTTCGTCAAGAAATTGCGCGAGATCAAGCCGACCCGTTTGATCATGCCAAGCCCGATGGATTACCACCCCGACCACCAGATCGTCTACAACGAAATGATGATCTGCATCTTCCATGCCGCCGGCGGCGTGTGGCCGGAACTCGGCCCTTCGTGCGCGGTGCCCGAGGTGTACGAGATGGCGATTTATTGCGACTTCCCCGCGCCGCCGACCCTGCAGTTGAAGTGCGACAAAAAAACCTTCCAGGACAAGCTGAAATGCATCGCGGCCTTCAAGAGCCAGAAGCAAATCGGCGCCTTGGTCGAAAAGGTGCGTGGCGCCGGCCCGGTGGAATACCTGCGCGAAGTGGGCTTCCATTTCTATGATGCCAACGCCTACCACGAATTGTTTGATGAGCAGTTGCAGTCCGACATGGCGCTGGAGGCGGATGCGCTGGATGAAACCCTGGACCAGGAACTGGAAGATTATGTGGCCGACATCGCCAGCGATGTGGCGGGTCAGGTGGCCGAAGCGGTGATCAATCAGGCACTGGGCGGGGCAGGCAGGAAGAAAATCAAAAAATGACGAGACTCTCAAATTGATGAAGAGCGACGATCCCAAGGCCTTTCATCTGGCCGAAGAAAAAACTTGCTGGTGAGTGGACGATCTCCGTTTGCCAGTTGTTTTTGAAATTTCCTGCGCCTTTCCGGTCGGCTAAAGCCGCCCCCCCCCTTGCATTCTGCTCCTCCCATGTCCACCCAGCTTCCCGACCGCTCCCATCTCTCCACCGAACAACGCAATCCCGCCACTTTGGGGCTGGATGCCGGTTCGGTGTCCGACACCCTGCGCCTGCTGCATGAGGCCAATCATGCGGTGCAGGTGGCGATGGAGCGGGCCATGCCGGCCTTGGCGCAATTGACCCAGGAGTTGGTGGGACGCATGCGGCAGGGGGGGCGTTTGATCTACATTGGCGCCGGCACTTCCGGCCGCTTGGGCGTGCTGGATGCCAGCGAATGCCCGCCGACTTTCCAAAGCGAGCCCGGCCAGGTGGTGGGCCTCATTGCCGGCGGCGATGGCGCGCTGCGGATTTCCAGCGAAGGCAAAGAAGACGAGGTGGCGGGTGGCGCGCGCGATGCGGGCGCGTTGAATTTGACGGCGCTGGACACCGTGGTGGGCATCGCCGCCGGCGGCACCACGCCCTATGTGTGGGGCGCGTTGGCGCATGCCAGGTCGTGCGGTGCGCTGACGGGGCTGATCTGCTGCGTGCCGCGCGAGGCGTTGATCAAAAGCCAATTGCCGCTGGCGGATGCCGACCACCTGGTGTGTTTGGAAGTGGGGCCGGAGCCGCTGATGGGTTCCACCCGCATGAAATCCGGCACCGCCACCAAGTTGGCGCTCAATGCCATTTCCACCTGTGCCATGACCCATTTGGGCAAAGTGTGGGGCAATTTGATGGTGGATTTGCGCGCCAGCAACATCAAATTGCGCGATCGTGCCGGTCGCTTGGTCGCCAGCCAAACCGGCGGCTCACGCGAAGAGGCCTTGGCTTTGCTCGATGCCGCCGGCGGCAGCGCCAAACTCGCCATCGTGATGGGCTGCCAGGCGGTGGACCGGGCGCAGGCGGAAGCCTTGCTCATGCAAGCCAACGGATGTCTGCGGCCGATCTTGGGTGAGCCCAAGTAGGCACCTTATAATCCGTCTCCGACTCTTTTCACTCTTCCAAGGAATCCCATGCGCCTCTCTTCCGCTTCCGCCGTTCTCGCCCTTGGTTTGCTCGTTGTGGGTTGCGACGACAAGGGTCCAACCCCGACTACTCCCACCACGACCGCTGGCGCCCCGAAAGCCGACAGCCCGATCGTCACCCAATTGGTTTCGGCCCAGGCACAACTTGAGGCGGCCAAGGCCGAAGTGGCCAAATACGAGGCGCAAATCGCCGATTACACCAAGCAGCTCGGTGATTTGAACGGCAAACTGGCGGTCGCCGAAAAAGCGCTGGCCGACAGCAAGGCCAAATTTCAAGCGCAAGTCGCCCCTTTGCAACAGAAGTTGGATGAACTCAACAAGCGGATCAAAACACTGGAAGCCGTCAAAGTGGGCAACGCCGGCCCGCGCCGCGCCTACCGTTTGGTGCATGCCGGTTTTGATGTGGGCGGCCTGATCAACAAGGGTTCCGAGACCCTGGCCAGCCTCAAGACCGAAGCCGACAAGTACCAAAAGCAGATTGACGGCCTGTTGGCCCAGGCCGATGCCGCCGGTCTGCCATTCACCAAGGAAATCGCTGGCTACACCAGCCAGATCAAATCGGTGACCGAGCAACTGACTTCGGCGCAAGGCTTGCTGGCTTCGGCCCAAAGCCAACTGGCTTCGTTGACCGGCGAGTGAGCGAAATAAAACCGAATAAAAAAACGCGGCCTTGGTGGCCGCGTTTTTTATTCGATATCGGTTCGATGCAATATCAGGCTTGCGCGGCTTCTTCTTCGACTGGGGCGCCTTGGCCTTCTTGGGCGGCCTGCTGCTGGGCCATCATCTGCTGCTGCATGGCATGCTGGCGGGCGGCCTGTTCGTTCATGCGGATGATCTGGTCGGCCCAGATCTGGGTGGCCACATCCATCATCACCGGGAACTGGGCGTGGGCGTCCTGCCAGGCTTTGAGTTCCGGGCCGTTGGGGTTGCCCTGGCCTTCGGAGTTGAATTTGGCTTGCACGAGTTGAACGGCGTCGTTGAGTTGCACGGTGAGGCTCCAATTAAGGGAGGTGGCGGAAAATAAGAGGCGCCAGTTTACCAAAACCCGGAGGGCCGGCCTTGGGCGGTGTACCATGCGCCCTTCCTCCACTTTAGAAAGACTTCCCATGATCACCGAACTCAAAGCCCGCATCATCGTTGCCATGAAAGCCGGCAACACCCAGGAACGCAACATCCTCAAGGTGGTGCTGGGCGACCTGCAATCCAACGAAACCCGCAAAGGCGCGCCGCTGACGGTGGAGGAATGCGAACTCACCGTGCGCAAAATCATCAAGGGCGTGGCTGAAACCATCACCCTGACCGCCGACCCCGAAGCCAAGGCCGCTTTGGAGGCCGAAAAGACCATCATGGAAACGCTGTTGCCCAAGACCGCCACCGAAGCGGAAATCACCGCCGCCCTGGCGCCGGTGACCGCAGCCATCCGCGCCGCCGGCAACGACGGCCAGGCGACCGGGGTGGCCATGAAGCAGCTCAAAGTCGCCGGCCTGGTGGTGGCCGGCCCGATGGTGGCGGCGGTGGTCAAAAGCTTGCGGGCATAAAAAAGGTAGCGGAGGCATCCTGCCTCCGTCGTCGGATGCAAAGACAAACAGCGCGCGTCGATTCATTTCGACGCGCGCTGTTTGTCTTGAGACTGGTCTGACGGAGGCAGGATGCCTCCGCTACCCTTACTTCACATTTTCAAACTTTTCTTCGCCGGCGGCTTCTTTCACCACGCCGGCGGGGGCTTCCGGCTTGGCTTCAGCCTTCACTTCGGCCTTCACTTCGGCCTTGGCGACCACGGCTTCGCGCAGGTAGATTTCCACGCGGCGGTTGGCGGCGGCGCCCTTCTTCTTGCCGTTTTCGCCGGCGGGGGCGTTTTCAACCACGGGGTTTTGCTCACCGTAGCCGACCAGCGCCATGCGGTTTTCTTGCACGCCGCCGTCACGCAGGGCGTGCAGCACGGCTTGGGCGCGGGCGGCCGACAAGCCCCAGTTGTCAATCACGCGGGCCTTGTTGGCGGCGCTGGTGACCGGCACATCGTCGGTGTGGCCCACCACGCGCACTTCATAGGGGGAGGCGTCTTCGCGGTTGAGCACTTCGGCCAATTTCTTGATGGTGTCGGCGGCGCCGTCGTTGAGGGTGGTGGAGCCCAGGCCGAAGGTCAGGTCGCTCTTGAGGCGGATCATGCCGGTGGCGGCGTCATAGGTCATCAGGTCGGGGTTGGCGGCGGCGAAGTTGGCCAGCGCGTTGTTGAGCGCGGTGGGCAGGGCCTGGTTGATGATCAGGTCGCCCTTGTGCTTGGCCAATTCGGCGTATTGCGCCTTGAGCGCGCCCAATTGCTTGGTCAGGTCTTCGTTGGAGGCGCGCAGCTTGGCGACCAAGGCGGCGTTTTCGTCGCGACGGGCCTTCATCTCGGCCAGGGTGGCCTCGGCGTTCTTGAGTTGCAGGCGTACATCGGAGAGGTTTTCTTCGAGGGTGCGGTTCATTTTGCGGGCGTCATCCAATTGGCCCTGGCTCACGCAGCCGGTGCCGGCAAGGGTGAGGGAGGCGAGCAAGAGGGTGGGGAGGGCGAGACGGTTGCGCATGGACGGAAAACCTCAAAAAAAAGGAGGATGGAGGAAGTCAAATGAAGATGGGAGTATATCGGCCTGCCCAGCGGCATTCCAGATGATTTTCGGAGAGAATTCAAAGATGTTCAATTCGCTGCCAATCTTGATCGAGGCGGGGGCCGTGATGGATGCCAAGGGGGTGTTTGCCCGCCCCGGCGTGCTGGCCATTTCCGCCTGCCGCGAGGTGGTGTATGCGGGGGGGGCGGAAGGACTTCCCGCTGATTTTGAGCGTGAAAAAGCCGAATGTTGGCACCAACCCAACGATTTGCTGGTGCCCGGCCTGGTCAATGCCCATGTGCACTTGGATTTGACCGGCTTGGGGCCGCGCCCCTATGGTGGAGAATTTGTCGGTTGGCTGGAGTCCGTCATGCGCGACAAGCCGCAAACGACCGCCGCTTGGTGGAATGCTTACGAAGCCGGGTTGCTGCATTCTTTGCGCGCCGGCAGCGTGGCGGTGGGCGACATCGTGCCCCATGAACAGGTGGCCGAGGCTTTGCGCGCCCGTTACAAATGGAATTTGTGGGGCATGGCCTTTTCCGAACAGTTCGGGCTGGGGTCGGTGTGCCGGGTGCCCGGCGGCTACGAAGCCTTTACCGACCGGCGCATCGGTTTGCAGCCGCATGCGCCCTATTCGGCCGGCCCCTTGCTGTATGAAACGGCGGTGCAAAGCGGCTTTCCCCTGTCCACTCATCTGGCTGAAACGCCGGAGGAAGCCGAATTCATCGCCCAAGGCAGCGGCCCGTTGCGCGCGCTGTTGGAGCGGCTTGGCAAATGGCAACCGGAGTATGCCCCAGCCTACGCCTTGGGCGTTTCGCCGGTGCAGTGGATGGAACCTTATTTGAAGCGCGCTCCGTGGTTGCTGGCCCATGTCAATTACGCCAGCGATGCCGACCTTGCTTTGCTGGCCAAGACCGGCGCCAGCGTGGCCTATTGCCCGGTGGCTTCGGATTATTTCGGCCACCGCAACCACCGCTACCGCGACATGCTGAAGATGGGCGTCAATGTGTGCTTGGGCACCGATTCCATCGTCTGCCAGCCTGCCGGTGAACCGCACCCCTTG
>CAZVNU010000035.1:0-6093 GCA_964628335.1 uncultured Phycisphaeraceae bacterium | reverse complement strand
CCACCTGCACCGGCGCGACGGCACCGATCCCGCGCTGCTGTTGGCCATGGCCACCGTCCACGGCGCCAAAGCCATGGGGTTGGAGGAGGGCTTTGCCACCTTCCGCCCCGGTGCCGAAGCGCGGCCGGTGGCGTTGGCGTTTAATCCCGCCGACCCCGTCCATCCCCTGGCGCAGGCGTTGCGCCGCAACGACCCGATTGAACCCCTTGATGTGATTCTGCCATGAATACTCCCGCCCCCAAACTCGGTTACCTCGGCCTTGGCATCATGGGCTTGCCCATGACCCTCAACCTGCTCAAAGCCGGCCACGGCGTCAAGGTGTGGAACCGCACATCCGCCAAGGCCGCGCCCGCGCTGGAAGCCGGCGCCACGCCGGGTGCCACGCCGGCTGAGGTTGCCGCCGCCTGCGACATCGTGTTTTTGAATGTGACCGACACGCCGGATGTCGAGGCCCTGCTGTTTGGCCCGGACGGCGTGATTCACGGTGCCAAGCCCGGCCTGATCGTGGTGGACAATTCCACCATTTCTCCGGTGGCAACCCGTGAATTCGCGCTGCGGCTCAAGGAGCGCGGCATCGTGTTCCTAGATGCCCCCGTTTCCGGCGGCGATATCGGCGCCAAGAACGGCACGCTTTCCATCATGGTCGGCGGCGATGAAGCCACCTTTGAAACCGTCAAGCCGGTGCTGGCGGCCATGGGCAAGAATATCCAGCGTTTGGGCGAAGTCGGCGCCGGCCAAGCCTGCAAGGCCTGCAACCAGATCTGCGTGCTGGGCAACTTGCTGGCCACCTGCGAAGCCATCAAACTGGCGCGCACCTTCGGTCTGGATGTGGAGAAGATGGCCGGCGTCGTGTCCGGTGGCGCCGGCGGTTCGTGGCAGTTGCAGAACCTGGCCCCCAAAATCGCCAAGGGTGATTTTGCGCCGGCCTTCATGATTGATCTGGCTTTGAAGGATCTGGCCATCGTGCTGGATGCGGCGCAAAAATCCGGTTACGGGTTGCCGGGCACGGAATTGGCCAATGAGCGCTTGAAAGCCGCCAAGGAACTTGGCGGCGGGCGGCAGGGCACGCAGGCGATGAGCAAGGTGGTGTGAAGGAGGGTCGGCTTTAGCCGACCAGTTGCACTTGAGCATGGCGCGAATAAAAAGCAAGCAGCCCTTGGCATCATGCCAAGGGCTGCTTGCTTTGAGATTGTCGGGTAATCGTTTACCCAACTGGTCGGCTAAAGCCGACCCTCCTTAGTGCCCGGTCCCCACCAATCCCTTGTATTGCTCCAACCGCGCATCAATGTCGGCGCGGGTGATTTCCTCCAAGCGGCCGACCGAGAACTTCTCGATGGTGAACGAAGCCACCACCGTGCCATAGGCCAGCGCCTGGCGCAGGATTTCAAACGAGATGTCGTTTTTGCTGGCGATGTAGCCCATGAAACCGCTGGCAAAGGTGTCGCCGGCGCCGGTGGGATCCTTGACCTGCGTGCTGGGATAGGCCGGCAACACCACCGTACCTTCGCGGTGACGCAGGATGGCGCCGTGTTCGCCCTTTTTGACGATGACAAATTTGTTGGCCCCCGCGCCCATCAGTTCGAGCACCTTGTCGGCGGCTTTGATGGCGTTGTTTTCGCCGGTGAGCAGGCGGGCCTCGGAGTCGTTGAGCACGAAGCCGTCCAATTGCGCCAGCAATTGCTTGAGTTCCGGCTGGGCGATTTCAATCCACAAATCCATGGTGTCGGCCACCACCAGCTTGCGCTTGGGGAATTGGTCAAGCAGGGCCATCTGCCCGGCCGGATGGGTGTTGGCCAGGAACACGAATTGCGAATCCTTGAACGATTCCGGCACCGGCGGCAGCGCCTCGGCCAGCACATTCAAATCCACCGACAGCGTGTCGCGGTCGTTCATGTTTTCGCGGTAACGGCCATGCCAGCGGAAGGTCTTGGAACCCTTGCGGATTTCAAGACCGGCAGTGTCCACCTTGAACTTGCTGAATTGCGCGGTGAAAGCGGGGGGGTAATCCTCACCCACGGCCGCCACCAAGCGCACCGAAGTGAAGAAGGATGCGCCGGCCGCGAAATAGATGGACGAACCGCCCAGCACGCTGTCGGCCTTTTGGCCGTCGGGGGTTTCGATGGTGTCAATGCCGATGGAGCCGGTGACGATGAGGGACATGGGAGATGGGGGGTAGGGGGTTTAAAGGGAGGTCGGGAAGAATAGTGCTTTCCAAGCGCCCCAAGGGCGCGGCGCCCTTGGGGCGCTTGGAAAGCACTCAGATCCCGGCCATTTTCAGCACTTCTTTCCACTCGGGCGCCGTCACCGGCTGCACCGACAAACGCGAATTGTTGACCAGCACCATGTCCTGCAACTTGGGGTTGGCCTTGATCTGCGCCAAGGTGACGGCGGGCTCAACGGGGTGCAAGGCGGTCACATGCATGTGGCCAAAGCGTGATTCATCCTCGGAAACGAATTCGCCGCTGATTTCCACCACGCCCACGATGCACTTGCCGTCGTTGCTGTGGTAGAAAAAGGCCCGATCGCCCTTTTTCATCGCCCGCATGTGCATCAGCGCCAGGCCGTTTTTGACCCCGTCCCAGTGGGTGGTTTGTTTGGGCGCGGCGCATTGCTGCTGCCAGGACCAGGTGCCGGGTTCGGATTTGATGAGCCAGTATTTCATGGAAGGGGATAAAAGGTTGATTTTTAGGAGAAGCGGGGGATGATACCGGCATGCACCCGGAAAAAACTCACCTAACCGATAGCGCAATTTTCAAAACACTGTTCTGGCCCGCCGTGTGGCTGGGGCTGTTTCTGCTGGCTTTCGCCACTTGGCGTTTGTATTGGAAGGTGCAGTTGGAAAATGAAAAAGCCATGGTGCGGGCGGCGGGCTATCCGGCGGATTTGGAGGAGTTGGATGCGTGGTACAAGAAGCCGGCGGGGAGGAATGCGGCGGAGTTTTGGGAGAGGGCAAAGGTCGATTGGGTGGAGGATCAGGCGCTGGAGGATTGGATGCCGAGGATGAGTTGCGCGCAAGAAGGCGTGGCGGTGCGGGCGTATGAGGAAGGGAAACTGGGCCAGCAATATCCGGATGAGGTATTGGATAAAGTGCGGGCGTATTGGGCCAAAAACGAGGTGTCTTGGCTGTTGATGCGGGAGGCGGCGGAGATCAGGGAGTGCCGGTGGGATATTGATTTGAAAAAAGGGTTTGTTGCCCTGATGCCGTATCTGGGTGAGCAGAAGAAGATGGCCAACCTGCTGGCGGAACGCATGCGGCTGGCGGGCAAGAATAATGATTTTTCAGGATTGTTTGAAACGATGAGGGTTGGTTTCAAACTGGGCAATGATTTGGGGGGGACGCCGAATTTGATTGGCGGCTTGGTGGATTTGTCAGTGCAAGCATTGATGATTGATGTGATACAAAAGGCTATGCCGTTTACGGCGCATCAAGCGCCGCAACTTGCCGCATTGCAAAATCAATTGCAACTGCAACGCACACATGCGGGTTCTTTGCTTGCCCGGTCATTTCATGGTGAAGTGGCCATTCTTTTGAGCGATCCATTGATAAGCGAGGCTTTGATTAAACGCAAAACAGCCCTTAGCGGCGATTATCATTGGTTGACCGTCAGAACCTGGACTTTGCTTGGCGGCGAAGATCACGATCGTGCAAAAATCGCCTCTTATGAGCGAAAATTGGCGGAGTTGGGGGCTGTTTCCGAGATGAAATGGTTGGATGAATCGAAAAAACTGCATGCCGCATGGGAAACATCGCTGCATCCATGGGAAATCGCCTGCAATCGTTTTGGATCGCTGTTTTCGGCACTACCCAAAAATCATCTGCGCACCCTCATGCTCTTCGACGCCGCCATCACCGCCTTGGCCATCGAACGCCACCGCCTCGCCCACGGCAAACTGCCGGCAACCTTGAGTGATCTGGTGCCAGCCCCGGCGATGCCTTCGATGCCGGCAAGCCCTTGCAGTACAAAATCGAAGCGGATCGCTTCACGGTGTATTCCATCGGCAAAAACCAAGTGGATGATGGCGGCACCGACAACACCGATATCACGCCGGGGGCCGACGACATCACCTTCACCGTCCTCCTCCCCAACGCCAAGCGCGGCATCGTGCCCAAGCGGACGGATTTGCCTGAAGCGGGCAAGTAGCCGCTCTCGCTACAATCTCCGTCCCTTTCCAAAACCCCCTTTCCAAGGAAAATCATGTCCTGCTCCACCAACACCTGCGGCTGCTCGTCCACCCCTTCGGTTGTCATCAAAGGCAACCCGGTCACTTTGGCCGGCGCCACCCCCAAGGTCGGCACCAAGGCGCCTGCGTTCACCTTGCGCGACCAGACCTTGTCCCCCAAGACCCTGGCCGACTACGCCGACAAGGTGAAGATCGTGGTCACCGTGCCTTCGCTTGACACCCCGGTGTGCGATGTGGAAGTGCGCCGCTTCAACCAAGAGGCCGCCGCCTTGGGCGCCGATGTGGTGATCTTGGTGGTCAGCATGGACATGCCCATGGCGCAAAAGCGCTGGTGCGGCGCGGCCGGCGTGGACAAGGTCGTCACCCTCTCCGACTACTTCGATCACTCCTTCGGCAAAACCTGGGGCGTGCGCATCGTGGAGAAGGGCTTCCTGGCCCGCGCGGTGTATGTGCTGGGCAAAGATGGCACCGTCAAGCATGCCGAAGTGGTCGCCGAATTGACCGCCGAGCCCGATTACGCCGCCGCGTTGTCCGCCGCCAAGGCTGCTTTGGCCGGTGGCTGCGGCTGCTGCTGAAGGGTGCCGATCCGTTGAACAATCAAAAACGCCCCGCGCATGCGTGCGGGGCGTTTTTGATTGTTTTTTGTTGGCCGGGGACTTACGCGGCAGGCAGCATGTCGCCGTCGTCTTCTTCCAGCAATCCAGTATCGTTTTGGGCATCGCCTGCAGGTGCTTGGCGCTTGGCTGCGGTCTTGGCTTTGGGCGGCGGCATCGGGATTTCCGCCGCCTGGCTCTTGAGTTCACCCAGCAATTCGGCGCGCCAGCCGGCCAGCACGCGGATGGGTTCTTCCGGCTCGATGCCGGCCACGCGCAGGCAGGCCAGGCGGTGCATTTCTTTGCGGCTGGTGACGGAGGCGGGATCGATTTGGCAGGCGGCGCAGGCGGCTTCCACCTCCAGCCAAAGGGCGTCGGCCAGGTCGCGGGCGGCCAAGCCTTGCCGCTCGGTCATGCGCTTGGGGCGCTTGACGCGCTCGGGCTGGGTTTGGGTGCCGGCTTGGACGACCTGCACCATCTCTTCCAAGTGGGCTTGGCGGATGGGGCGGGGCAGGCCTTTGATTTCGTCCAAAGGTTCCTCGTGCAGCACGCGCATTACGAGGTCGGCCAGCACGCCGTCGGGGAACAGGATGCGGGCGGGCAAATCCTCGCGCATGGCCAGTTCTTCGCGCCAGCGCGCCAGGGCATGCAGGCCGCCCAATTGCGGCCGGCTCCAGCGGTGCAGGGCTTGGATTTTCAGGCGGTTTTCAATCGGAACCGGTTGGAACACTTCGGCGCGGAAGGCTTCATCGCAGGCGCCGCGCACCAACGCGGTGTTGCCGTTGGCCGCCAGCCGGTCGGCCAGCAAGGCGCGCACCGCCGGCAAATAGCGCACATCGTTGGCGGCGTATTGGCATTGCAGGGAGGTCAGCGGGCGGGCATCCCAGCGGGTGAATTTGGCGCTGCCGCCCACATCGGCCCCCAGCAGGGCTTGCACCATTTTGCCAAGGCCCTGCGAGTGGGGCTGGCCGGCAAAGGCGGCGCCGATCTGGGTGTCGAACACATTGGCCGGGGCCTTGCCGGTGGCCCGCCAGGGGAAGGCCAAGTCCTGCGAGCCGGCATGCACGGTTTTTTCAATGGTCGGATCGGCGACCAAATCCCACAGCGGACGCAAATCCGGCACGACCAAAGGATCCACAATGGCAAGCAGGGTGGGGGTGCCGATTTGCACCAGGCAAACACGCGGGTGGTAGGAATCTTCGCCGATGAACTCGGTGTCAAACACAAAAGCGCCGGCTTGGCGCAGCGTGGCAGTCAATTCAAGCAAAGCTTCGGGGGTGTCGATCCATTGTGCCGTGCCCTTGGTCCCCAAGGGCAC
>CAZVNU010000034.1:6351-13008 GCA_964628335.1 uncultured Phycisphaeraceae bacterium | reverse complement strand
CGCGCGTTTGACTTCAAAGGGGAAAGCAACGAAGGTCGCATATACTGCCGTTGCCAGACGCCTGCTTTGCCACCTGAACACCCTCGCCGGGGGGGGCTTGTGGAAAAAAATGTGGGCTGACCGTTTGCAATTTCCAACAATCCACCCATGCCCTTCTTAAAACCAGAAATCCTCTCCCCGGCCGGTGGCTGGGATTGTGCCCGCGCCGCCGTGGAAAACGGCGCCGATGCCATCTATTTCGGCACCACCGCTTTCAACGCGCGGGCCCGGGCCAACAATTTCGCCCCCGAGGAACTGGCCGACCTGATGGCCTATCTGCACCAGCGGTCGGTGCGGGGCTATTTGACTTTCAACACCTTGGTATTCCAGAACGAGCTGGCCGATGCCGCAGAGGTGTTGCGCACGGTGATGGCGGCCGGGGTGGATGCGGCCATCGTGCAGGATGTGGGCATTTGCACGCTGATCCGCGAGATCAGCCCGGACTTCCCCATCCATGCCTCGACCCAGATGACCATCACCTCCAGCCACGGGGTGAAACAGGCCAGGGAATTGGGCGCCTGCCTGGCGGTGATCGCGCGCGAAAATTCCATCGCCGAAATCAACGCCATGCAAAAGCAGACCGCCGCCGAGGGCGTGTCGCTGCCGCTGGAAACCTTCGTGCACGGCGCGTTGTGCGTGGCCTATTCGGGCCAGTGCCTGACCAGCGAATCGCTCGGCGGGCGCAGCGCCAACCGCGGCCAGTGCGCCCAGTCCTGCCGCCTGCCGTACGACCTGCTGGTCGACGGCCAGCCGGTGGATTTGGGCGACCGCAAATACCTGCTCTCGCCGCAAGACTTGGCTGGATTGGAAGTGGTTCCCGACCTGATTCACGCCGGCGTGTCTTCTTTGAAAATCGAAGGCCGCCTGAAAACCCCGCAGTATGTGGCCGCCATCACCCGGGCCTACCGTGATGCGGTGGACCAATGCCACGCCGCGCTGGAAGCCGGCCAACCGCTGGAAGAGGTGCGCGAACTGGCCAAGACCCTGCGCGGGCGCGATGCCTACACCCTGGAAATGTCCTTCTCGCGCGGGCTGTACACCGGCTGGCTGCGCGGCAATGACAACCAGGCACTGGCCCATGCCAAATTCGGCAAAAAACGCGGCGCGCCGGTGGGGTCGGCCATTGACATCATCCCCGACCGCGATGCGGTGCTGATCAAACTGGCCCCCGGCGCGGCGGCGCATCTCAAAGCCGGCGACGGCTTGGTCTTCGGCTTGGAAGGCGCCGACACCGAAAACGAGGAAGGCGGCTTTGTGCGCACGGTGGATTTCGATGTGGAGGATCCAACACAAGCCACCGAAGCCATCGTGCGCTTCGGCCCGGGCGCGGTGAAGTTCGACCGCCTGAATGAAAACCAGTCCATCTACAAGACCAAGGACATGCAGCTGGAAAAGGCGCTGGACGCCACCTGGAAGCATGCGGTCGAAGGCGGCGACCCCAATTACCGCCGCAAGGTTTTCTTCCAGGTGGCCGGCGCCGCCAACGAGCCGCTGCGGGTGTCGCTGCGCGATGCCGAAGGTCATGCGATGTCGGCCGAATCGGAGCTGGCGCTGGCCCCCGCCGCCGCCCGCGCGCTTGACGACGCCACGCTGGAGGCGCAACTGGGCCGCTTGGGCAACACCGCGTTTGAACTCGGCGGCATTGATGCCAAGCAGCTGGCTCCCGGCCTGTACCTGCCGATGTCGGCGCTCAACAAGTTGCGCCGGGATTTGTGCGACCGGCTGCTTGCACTCAAGGCAGAGAAGCCGAAGTGGACGATCAAACAATGCAGCGGCGGCATCTTGCCGCCGTCCGCCGAGAAACGGCAGGAAAATCATTCAAGCAGCGGCTTGCAGCCGCACGGCGGCAAGATGCCGCCGCTGCATTTAATCCCCGTCGTGCGCCATTTGGCGCAAGCCGAAGCGGCGCTGGCTTTTGGCGCCACCACCCTGTACTTCGACCCCGAGAATCCGCGCGATTTCCGCCAAGCCGGTGAGATCGCCGCCCGCTTCCGCGAGATTGCACCACAGCCGATCGAATTGTTCTTCGCCCCGCCGCGCGTGTTCAAGCATGGCGAAGAATGGATTTTGAAGCAGGTCGAGCAGTCGGTGGGCAAGGGCCGGGCCGATGGCGTGTTGGCGCGCAATGCGGCCCATATCCAGGCCTTTGCGGGCAAGTTCAGGGTGCGCGGCGACTTTTCGCTCAATGTGGCCAATGCGCGCACCGCCCGATGGTATTTGGCCAAGGGACTGGAAACCGTCACCGCCTCCTACGACCTCAACGCAACCCAGTTGGATGCGCTGATCGACGCCGCCCCCGGGCACGGGTTTTCGCCGGCGCAACTGGAAATCACCATCCACCAGCACATGCCGATGTTCCATATGGAGCACTGCGTGTTTTGCGCCTTCATGTCCACCGGCAAGGATTACCACGACTGCGGCCGCCCCTGCGAAGAGCATGAAGTGCATTTGGTGGACCGCTACGGCGCCAAGCACCAACTCAAGGCTGATGCCGGTTGCCGCAACACCCTGTACAACGCCCTGGCGCAGACCGGCGCCGAACATGTGCCCCACCTGCGTGACAAGGGCATCCGCCGCATGCGGGTGGAGTTCGTGGACGAGTCACCCGGAACCGTCACCGCCACTTTGGAGCGTTACGAAAAACTGCTGCACGGCGAAATTTCCGGGCGGCAGTTGTGGGAGGAATTACGGCTGAAAAACCAACTGGGCGTCACCCGCGGCACACTCAATGTGATGGAATGAAGGCGGGTCGGCTTTGGCCGACCTCGGCCGCATGTTTTGGGAAACCCCAAGGGTTGGCGGAATATTCCCGCCAACCCTTGGGGTTTTCCAAGTTCTTGAGCGCAGCGGGTCGGGCAAAGCCGACCCGCCTATTCCAAATTGCCGTCTTTGGGCAGCGCTTCCACCCGCTTGAGCTGGATGTAATTGTTGCCCCGGTACACCTCGACCACACCCGAGATGGTGAATTGCGCATCCTGACCAAGTTGGTCCTGCAGGGCTTCCAATTCCTCAAGCTTGCGCGTGGGCAGCACGATCATCGGCCGGCGCACCTCTTGCTTGGTTTCAGAATGAAACACCAGCACGGGAATTTTCCGTTCGCCGCCGACCCGCACCAATTGGGCGCGGGCCCTGGACACCAACACGCCCTCGCGCTCAAGCGCGCCCAGGCTGGCGGCCGGCGCTTGCAGCAATTCGGCCAGATTCAACACCGGCGAAGGGGGCGCCTTTTGCGCCTTGCCAGTGGCCTGGGCCGGTGTCGGGGCCGGCGCGCGGTTGCGCAGGATGCTTTCAAGCACTTCTGTTTGGGAGGGCGGCTGATCCGCAGGCTTGGCGGGCTCCGGCTTTGCTTCCGGTTGGACCGCCGGCTTCGGCCCTTGCTCATCCGCCAAGAGCAAAGGCGCACCCAGCGCACCCAGCGCGACACAAGCAAACAAGCATGGCCGGGAAAAACGGGGCATCGGGACTCCTGCAAACGGAAAAGAAAACCAACGGAAACAGACGGCCAACACCTGCGGGTGGCCCCGCCTTATTCGGTGGCTTCAGCCTCGCCGGTGGGTGCGGCATCGGCAGTGGCAGGCTCGGCCTGCGGTTCTTCCACTTTTTCAATTTTGACCGGCTCGGGCTTGGGGGCCTGATGGGTGGCGGCGGCCGGCAAAATGCGCCGGCCTTGTTGGGTGATCACGCGCCAGCCCACGCCGTCGAGATCCGCTTTCATTTCAAGGTTGACTTCGGTCAATTCCAAGGGGCGAATCTCACCCTTGGTTACCAGATCCACCTGGGCCTCGCCGCCGCGCACGCGCAGGGCGCGCACTTCGTACACCGGGGCATCGGCCGGGGCGAACTCAGGCAGCACGAATACATCGCCAGCCTTGGCCGCCACTTTTTGGTAAGTGGCATAGGTGGAACCGGGCGGCAACAACAAGGTGACCGGCGCCTTGGCCTTTTGGCTGATGGCCAGCGCTTTGAGTGCGGCGGCTTCAATGGCCGGCACATTGCCGCCGTTGGCATCGTTCCTGGCCACATCGCCATGGTCGGCGGGAATATTGATGTAGGCGAAACTCTGCTGGCAAGCCGGCAGCAAGGCCAAAACCAGCAGGGCGGACGGGACGATGGCGAAAGGACGGATGGACATGGTGGAAACAGAATTGAGGAGAGTCGAATTTGGCATGAATATACGGTGATTCTAGGTGATTTGAATGAAAAAAGGATGGCGGAAATTCCGCCATCCTTTTAATTTTTTCAATTTGAGCCCTGGGGGCTTACTTGGCGGGCTCGGCTGCGGGCGCCTCGTCCTTGCCCAGCACTTTGGATTCAAACCAAGTGCTGCGCTTTTTGCCAGTGGTGGCCGGGGTGGCTTCGGTGGGCTTTGCAGCCGCGGCTTTTTCGGCGGCAGCAGCTTCGGCTGCGTCTTCTTGCGCTTGCTTGGCGGCCTTCTCGGCGGCGGCGGCGGCCTTCTGCTCTTCGGTCTGCTTGCCCAGGATGTTGCGCTCGAACCAGTTGAACGACTCGGTCTGAGCTTCTTCGGCAGGTTTGACTTCGGCTGCCTTGGCAGCAGCTTTGGCTTCTTCAGCGGCTTGCTTCTCGGCCTTCTTGGCTTCGTCAGCGGCCTTTTCTTCCGCTTCCTTGGCAGCCTTGGCTTCGGCCTTGGCGGCCTTCTCGGCGGCGGCGGCGGCCTTCTGTTCTTCGGTCTGCTTGCCCAGGATGTTGCGCTCAAACCAGTTGAAGGATTCGGGCTGCTTGGCTTCTTCGGATTCCTCGGCCGCCTCTTGCGCAGCCTTGGCATCCTTGGCGGCTTTTTCTTCCGCTTCCTTGGCGGCGATAGCTTCGGCCTTGGCGGCCTTTCCAGCGGCCTTGGCTTCGGCAGCAGCAGCTTCGGCTTCGGCCTTGGCGGCTTTTTCTTCGGCTTCTTGAGCGGCCTTGGCCTCGGCGATGGCGGCTTCGACCTCGGCCTTGGCGGCCTTCTCGGCGGCGGCGGCAGCCTTCTGCTCTTCGGTCTGCTTGCCCAAGATGTTGCGCTCGAACCAGTTGAAGGATTTGGGTTGTTCGGCTTCCTCGGCTTGCTCTGGCGCCTTCACCTCAGGCTCTTCGGCCTCGGGTGCTTGGGCAATCGGAGCCACCACCACGGCCTTGTTTTCTTCGGCAATCAGATCGGCCAACGCATGGATCGCGGCAGGACGATCGGTCAAACGCACCACTTCCCAGTTGCGGCCTTCGGCGGTTTTCTTGGCTTCCACCTGGACATCCACCAAGCCGAGTTTGTCGGCACTGGGGACCACCACCGTCACATCGCCCTGATCTTTTTGGGTGCGCACGGAACGCACGCCGTAGAACGGCAGGTCGGAGGCGGCCTGGTCGGGCAGCACATAAGCGTCGCCCAGCTTGGCGGCCACGGATTCATAAGAGCCGTAGGTGGAACCAGTCAACAGCAGGAAGGTGGCTTCGCCATCGACCGGATGCATTTCCCTGGTGGCGGCAATCACGGCGGCCTGAATGGCGCGCGCTTCCTGGTGGTTGACGGCATCGACCGCCACCTGGCCGTCATGGGAAGTCAGCTGGACATTGCCGAGGGTCTGCGAGGTGCAGGCGGGCAGGGCCAAGGCCAAGGCCGAGATCAGTGCGAAAGTACGAATTTGCATGGTGGTTTGCACAAAATGGGGTGAAGAAAATCAACACAACTGCTTCTATGGAGTGGATGTTTTACCCGACATGGTGGGTAGCCACAAGCCCCCCGCGCGGATTATTTGGCAAATCCAGCGTCCAAAAGCCTTGGCCCTGTGGCCACGCCCCCTTGGTTTGGCAAGGGGCGCCGGTGTTGATGCAGTCAAAGGGCACATCATCCCCGGCCGGGGTCAAATGCCAAGGCTGATGGATGTGGCCATGCACATACACCACCCGGGGCGCGCAGCGCTTGAGCAGCTGGGTCAGACGGGGGCGCCCCTCCATATCGCGGTTGTGGACGATTTTCAGGCCTTGCGGGGCATACAGGGGATAGTGGCACATCACCACCACCCCGTCATCGGGCCCTAAACGATCCAGCATCATTTCGGTGGCCAGCAACTGGGCTTGGTCCAACCGGCCGCGCGAGGACAAGAAGCGCGGGCAGGCTGAATCCAATTGCAACACATGCCAGTGGCCACCCACATGGGTCATTTTCGGAAATTGTTCAGGCACGCCGAACGACCAGCCCATTTCCTGCTCCATCATTTTGTGGCGGGCGGAAGCAAAGGTGTAACGGTCATGGTTGCCGGGAATGGCCAGAATCGGCACCCGCTCGCGCAGGTTTTCCAGCACGGTGCGCGCATCGACAAATTCGCGGCGCAGCGCGGTGGTGGTCAGGTCGCCGGTGAGCAAGGCCCAATCCGGCTTTTCAGCCAAGGCGCGCTTGATCAAGCCGGGCAGCAAATGGTGGTCGAAATGGCGGCGCCGGTTGAGCAGCAAATTGGTCTGCCCCAACAGACGCTTGGACAGCCACTCGTGCGGCAGCAACAAGGAGCGGTAGAAATGCAGGTCGCCGAGCAAAAGAAGTCGCATGGTTCAATCCAATTCTTCGGAAGATTCCCCCAACGCCGGGCCGCAGGCATCATCGCAGTTTTCACAGGCTTCGCCAAGGGCTTCCGG
>CAZVNU010000034.1:2574-6341 GCA_964628335.1 uncultured Phycisphaeraceae bacterium | reverse complement strand
CCGGCGGCAAGGTCTTTTCATAGGCGGCGCCCGGCCCGTCGGCGCCGTACCAACGGTCAAGCGCGGCACGCCAATCCTCCAGTGCGCGCACCTTGATGAACGCCACCTTGACTTCGTCGCCCTGCGGGTGCAGCCGCGAAAATTTGATGCCGAACTTGCGCATCTCGCGGCCGGCCACCGCCTCGCCGTTCAATTGCGCCGCCAATTCGAAGTGTTCCAGCAACACCGCGCGCTGCTGGAGGATGCCCGGCACTTTGGTCAGTTCGACCGCCTCACCAGTGCGCAAAAAGGCGCAGGCCTGCTCAAATACCCACGGATTGCCGATGCAGCCGCGCGCCACCGACACCAAGTCCACCCCGGTTTCGTCCAGCATCTTGAAAATGTCCGCCGCGCACCAGATGTCGCCGGAACCGCCGATGACGAAGTGCCGCGCCTTGGCCGCCGCCCCGTAGGTGTCCATCAGTTCGCGCAAAAAGGGCCGGTAGCCGGGGCCCCGGTATTTCTGCGCCACCGTGCGGCTGTGCACCACCGCGCCGGACAAGCCCAGCATCATGGCCCGCTCGAAAATGCGGGTGAAAGATTGCGCCATCTCCTTCGTGTCGTCGTAAGCGCGGCGCAACTTGACCGTCACCGGCACCTGCCCCCCCACCGCCGCCATCACCGCTTCCAAAATCCCGATGGCTTCATCCGGCGCCGACAGCAAGTGGCCGCCACGGGCTTTTTTCTTGATTTTTTTGACCGGGCAGGCCAGGTTCACATCCACGATGTCGTAGCCCAAGTCCACCAGAATCTTGGCGCCGTGGGCGATTTCCCTGGGGTGCGAACCCATCAATTGGCCCACGATCGGCGCGCCTGGACCGTGGTCGCCGGCAAACACCTTGGCCGCCTCCAGCCCCTTGCCGCCGTTGATGAGGAACTGGTCCAGCATCGCTTCGGTGACGCACAAAGGGCAGCCGTGCTGGCGGGCCACCTTGCGCATGGCGTAATCGGAATAACCGGCCAGCCCCGCCTGGAAAAAAGGCGCGGCGACCGACACGCGGCGGGAACCCAAGGATGGCGGGCCGAAGACGATCATGGGCGGATTGTAGGGAGGGTCCGCGTTGGCCGACCAGTTGGCACAGAGGGCAAGAAAAAACCCACTGGCTTGCGGAATGGTTCCGCCAGCCAGTGGGTTGGGGTGCAATCACATTCCAACAGGTCGGCCAAAGCCGACCCTCCTTCAATCCCCGGCGCCCAAATCCTCGCCGCCCGCCTCCCAGTCATCGGCTTCGATGTCGCTGTGGTGGTGCAGGTGGTCTTCGGTGTAAAGGGTGCCGTTGGCGAGCTTGCGCTCTTCCTTCTTGCGCTTCTCGGCCCGCGCCTCAACGCGCTCGCCGGCGCTCTGCCTGAGCTTGCCCTTGACCTCGAGCTTGATCGGCACTTCGCTCCAGGGCATGCGGTCGCGCAGGTGGTTGTCCAGGAACTGCAAGAAGTTGCGGTCGAACAAGGCGGCGTCGTTGACGAACAGTTGCACCGTGGGCGGATTCACCTCGACCTGGGTGGCGTAGTAGATTTTCGGCTGCTTGCCGGAGCGGGTCTTGGGCGGGTTGTCCTGCATCAGGGCCTGCACCGCATCGTTGAGCTCCGAGGTGGTGACCTTGTGGCCGGCCTGCAAACTCAGGTTGAAGGCCATGCCCAGCGCGTCCTTGACGCCGTCGGATTGCTTGGCCGCCACGAACACGATGGGCGCGTAAGACAAACCCTTCAACTCCTTGTCCAGATAGGTGACATACTCGTCGGTGGTGTGCTTCTCCTGCACCAAATCCCACTTGTTGACCACGATCACCGCCGGGCGGTGGTGCTTGGTGATCTCGCTCACCAGTTGGATGTCCACATTGGAGATGGGCAAAGTGGCGTCCACAATCAGCATGCACACATCGGCGCGGCGCACCGAGCGCAGCGAGCGGTGCTGCGAATAGAACTCGATGGAGTCCTGCAGACTTTTGGTTTTGCGCACGCCGGCGGTGTCGATCAGCGTGATGATGTGGGACGAAGTCCTGCCGTTTTTCTCGGCCTCGAAGGCCATGCGCACATCCACGCTGTCGCGGGTGGTGCCTTCGATTTCGGAAACGATCACGCGGTCTTCGCCGGCCAGGGCGTTGACCAGCGTGCTCTTGCCCGCATTGCGCTTGCCCACCACCGCCACCCGGACGCCCTCGTCGCTGGCCGAAGCCGGGGCCTGCCAGTTTTTGAAGTCGATGCGGCGGCGGATGGCATCGTGCAAACCGCGCAAACCCCAGCGGGTTTCGGCCGACACCGGCACCGGGTCGCCAAAGCCCAATTGGGCGGCGTTCCAGGCCATGCCCTCGAGGTTGTCGGCGTCCACCTTGTTGGCCACCACCATCACCTGACGGGCGTTTTCGCCGGCGCCGCGGCTCTCGCGCAGCACGCGGGCGAATTTCTGGTCCAGCGCGGTCACGCCTTCCTGCGCGTCCATCACGAACAGCACCAGGTCGGCACCGGCCAAGCCGGCGCCGATCTGGCGCTCGACCTCGGCGCCCAGATCGTCGCGGTCCACGATGCCGTAGCCGCCGGTATCCATCAGATAGGCCGGATGCTCTTCGCCGAACTGCTCGCCGGTCACGCGGATGATGGTTTCCACCCGGTCGCGGGTCACGCCGGCGGTGGGCTCGACAATGGAAATCTTGCGCCCGGCCAGGCGGTTCATCAGCGAGGACTTGCCCACATTGGGACGGCCCACGATCACCAGGCGCGGCAGCTGGTCGCGGCCGGTGGAGGCGGCCGCCGGCGCGGTCGAAGAAGTGACCACCACCGGCGTCACCACCGGAGTTTGGGTTGCCACGGCAGGTGCTTCCAGCGTGGGCGCAACTTTGGATTTTTTGGCGGCGGCGGTTTTGGCCGCCACTTTTTTGGCCGGAGCCTTTTTAACCACAATTTTCTTGGTCGCCGGGGCAGCCTTCACCAAGACCTTTTTGGCCGGTGCCTTTTTCGCCACCACTTTCTTGGTGATTTTTTTGGCCACTTTGGCGACCTTGGCCACCACCTTCTTGGCCACGGCTTTGACTGCGGCTTTTTTCACCGGGGCCTTGGCCACAACTTTTTTCGCCGGTGCCGGCTTGGCAGCGACTTTCTTGGCCGCCACTTTCTTTTTGACGGCGGATTTCTTCACTGCGGGCTTGGCCGCAGTGACTTTCTTCTTGGCAACGGTTTTTGGGACTGCTTTTTTGACGGCTTTGGCGGCCATGACGAACTCCTAAATAGCCGGTAAAAACCGGCCTTGGCATCCCCGTCTTTTCGCGGGGGAGAACGCGGCCGTCAAAATGACGGCAAAGGAATGATAGCGGGTGATCCGTACCAATGAAGAAAAACCCCGCCAATCGCAGGGTTTCCTTCATGCACCCGACTGGAGTCGAACCAATCGCCGGAAACCATCGAAATCCCCGAAGAAAACCATAGTTTTTCACTCCCCCAAGAAGCCGACTGGGGCAGAATCCGGGGCATGGACGGCGAAAGCAGGGGCAAGATGGCCGAAAGCCTGGCCGAAGTGGCAGAGGCTTGGGGCGAACTGCCCGAGGCTTTGCGCGCCGGCATCCTGGCCATGGTGAGGGCGGCCATGGCCGGGAGGGTCAAAGAGTGAAAAGCCCCCTACCCCGATACCTCATTACTTCGTTTACCCCGAAACCTCCCCCAGCGCACAGCGGCCTATCATGCCATCCCATGAGCGCTCCTTCTCCCGCCACAGCCCTCCACCATGCTTTCGTAGACGA
>CAZVNU010000034.1:0-2564 GCA_964628335.1 uncultured Phycisphaeraceae bacterium | reverse complement strand
GGCGATGGCGTGCTGTTTGCGCGGCGCGGCAAGGTGATCGTCGGCACGGAAGGCTGTTCCCGCTTTTTCATCCTTGGGCGGTTGGTGGTGCCCGACCCGGCGGGGTTGGAAAAAGACCTGGCACAATTGCGGGCGGACTTGATGGCCGACCCTTATTTCAAAGCCGTACCTTCCATGCGACCCGAGGGAAAGAAAACCGCCCTCGCCTTCCACGCCAACAACGACCTGCCCGAGGTGCGCCGCGAAGTGTTCCGCGTGCTTATGCGCCACAACCTGTCCTTTGACGCCGTGGCCCGGGACAAGCACGCCGTTTTGTCTTTCGTGACTTTGCAGGGCGAACGGGATGCCACCTACCGCTACCGGGAAAATGAACTGTATGACGCCTTGGTGCGCCGCCTGTTTCGCGAGGGCTGGAATGCCGCCGCTTGGCAGGTGCGCTTCGCCAAACGCGGAAAGTCGGAGCGCACGGCGGCCCTGCGCGAAGCCATTGCCCACGCCAGGCAGGATCGAGATGAAGAACACCATGGGGAATTCGATGTGCTGCCGGCGGCCCCCAAAGACGCCGCCGGCTTGCAGGCGGTGGATTACTTCCTGTGGGCTTTGCAGCGCCATTGCGAACGCCAAGAATCCCGCTTTTTGGAAGTTGGTTTGGCCCAAGGTGGGGCGGATCATCCTTCCCGATGATGCCCGCCGCCATCCGCACGGGGAAGCCTACGGGCCGACTTTGACCGACCCGGCATTGCCGGCGGCGAATTGACGGTGGGGGTAACATCCGGGCATAAAAAAACCACCGGATATAGGGTCTGCCTCGTGGGAGGCACCACACGGCACGGGGCCGAGTTTGTTCCGGTGGATGGTGGGATTATAGGGGAACGGGGAATGCCATGAACAAGACCAAAATCGCCAAACTGAAAGCCGCCGGCTTCGCCGTGGGCAACGCGCAAGACTTCCTGGAATTGACGCCGGAAGAGTCCGCCTATGTGGAATTGCGCCTTTCGCTGGCCAAATACCGGGCGAACAGGCCGGGAGGGGGGAAGCCTCGCCACGCGGCCTATTCCACAACCTGCATGGGGATTTTTTCAACAAAAATGATGGGCCAAGTTGGCGATTGTGCCGCTATCCTATGAACCGGATCGAGAAAACATGCCGGCCTGCCAAGGCCGGATGACAACCAAGCAAAGGCGAAAGCCTTTGGCAGCCACCAAAATCCGGCAAGATTTCACCTGCTGCACACAACCAAAGGCGTCGCCCCTCGCGGGGCGGCGTCGGTGGGTGTGTGCACGGGCCTCCTTGCCGGAGCCTTGGTGGCGCCCGTCGGCGTCCGCCTCTTTTTATTGGCCCTGTGTTGGGTTGAGGGCGAGAGTATTGCCATCGCCTGAAAAATCAATCTGTCACCATGACCACCTCACAAATTGCCAAGGAAATTTACGACATTGAGAAGAAAATCGGCTACCTGTCGCCAGAGGTTCTTGATCTCGTTTTTGAGCGCACCAGGTCGTCGGAATGGACTCTGGTGAAGCGCATTTTTTACCGGTCGCAACGGCTGAAATTTCTTGAAGCCTTGGCCGAGACTTACCCGCGCCTTTTGGCGGTTTTCATTGACGAGCAGACCGCCGGCTTGGTGGAGGAGTTCCGGCCGACGAACGCCGTGGATGCGCACTGGCAAAAATACGCCTTGAAGCGGATCGACGAACTTGCGCTGATTTTGCTGGCGTCGCATCCGATCCCATCGCTGGGGGCGACAACCCCACCCAGTCCGTCAGCAGCAAGCGCACCAACGAAGCCAGACCAGCCAGAACCGTCAGAGATGGGGTGCGGCGGTGCGCTCCTGATTTGCGGGATTTGCGCGATCATAATCTTGACGACCTGCGTGGCCAGTTGCGTGATGTTTGGCGTCTTCGGCTTGGTAGTTGGGCTGCCGGCTGGCCTCATCATCTCCTTAATCTTGGTGTGGAATTAGTTCTTTCCCGCTAATCCCTTGCTCCGTCTCTCCCTATTCTTTCCATCCTCTCTCTCCATCCCATGCGCAATATCCAACAATTCTCCACCGCCTCCGCCCTGCTCGCCATCATCGCCATCACTTCAACCGGCTGCGCATCCATCATCAGCGGCCAAAACCAAAGCATTACGCTCTTGTCCAGCAAGCCGCGCCCTTACACCGTTTCGTATGAAATCGCCAAGGGAGGAGCACGGGTCACGGTCAAGAGCGGCAACGCACCCGATGTCATCACGCTGCGGCGCACCATCATCAAGACCTATTTCGTCACTTGGGATGGCGGAGAACAGCAAATCAGCGGGAAATTCAACGACATCAATGCGTGGTATTTCGGCAATTTTCTCTTTGGTGGCGTCATTGGGATGGTCATCGACATGGGCACCGGGTCAGCCGGTGCCTTTGATTCCGAGATCGTCATGGATGCCGATGCCAAACCTGCCACAGTTGCGCGAAAGCCACCCCCAAAATGGGGCGATCCAAAGCGCTAAAAGTTGCGCTCAATAAACCGACATTTTTCTCCTCCCCACCCGTGCGCACCCGCCCACCCGCCACGGCTGCGGGGTGGTGT
>CAZVNU010000033.1:0-13217 GCA_964628335.1 uncultured Phycisphaeraceae bacterium | reverse complement strand
GGGCTGGCGGTGCTAACCATCTTCCTGCCGTCGCCGGCGCCGCCAACCACAAATGAACGCTGTCACCCACGGCGCCCGGGCGCGGGGCATCGGCGGCCAGGGCGCTTGGCGCCAACAACGCGCACAGGGCAACCAAGGGCAAAAAGAAGCGGCATAAGCGGAGGGACACGGGCATGGGATGAGGAGTGTACTATCCCTCCCCTATGCTCAAATACCGTTTGATTTTCGGACCGATTTTGATTGCCTCGCTGATCGGCGTGTTCGTCGGCGACCACGCACTGGAGCAGCACGGCTGGCCCAAAGGCGTGGCACTGTTGGCGCTGGCGGCACTGGCGGTGGGCTTGGCGGGGGTGGAATTTGCCCGCTTTTTGCAGGCCAAGGGGTTTCCGGTGCACACGGTGGCCATTGTGACGGCAGCACTGCTTGGGTTGGTGGGATTGCCGGTGTCGATCTGGCTGCGCGATGCGTATGTCCAAAAAATGATGGACAACATGGGGCCTCAGCTCCTTCTGGACGCCTCTCCCGACTTGGGGCCCATCAACTGGAGCACTGATTGGGGCATGCTCCCCCTTGGCCTCGTCGCGGCCTTCTTTCTCTATGCCATGTTCCGCCACGCCCAGAAAACCCGCAACCCCGAAGGTGCCTTGCAAGTCGGCGGCGCGGTGGCGCTGTCGGCGGTGTACTTGGGTGTGTTGACCAGTTTTCTGGTTTTGCTGCGCATGGATTTCGGCTTGCCTGCCGCCATCGCCATCATCCTGACCACCAAAGCCTGCGACATCGGCGCTTATTTCACCGGCCGGGCGGTTGGCAAAACCAAACTCATCCCGTGGATCAGCCCGGCCAAAACCCGCGAAGGATTGGCCGGCGGCGTGCTGTTCTCAGCCTTGGTGGCGGTGGGCTTCCAACAGTGGGTGCTGCCCGACGCGGTGCTTGGCGGTGGCCAGGTGCTGCCCTTGTGCTGCCCGATCACGGCGGCGGTGTTTGGCGCGGCGCTGGCCATCCTGGGCCAGGGCGGTGATTTGCTGGCTTCGATGTTCAAACGCGATGCCGGCGTCAAGGATTCCGGCAGCACCCTGCCAGGCTTTGGCGGCCTGATCGATGTGCTGGACTCGCCCATCGCCGTGGCGCCGCTGGCCTATCTGGCGATGAAGTTGCTGGCCTGCTCGGCCAGTTGCGGCGCGGCCTGCGGCAAATGAAAAATCCAAGCGCATCGCAAAACACATTCCAAGATACTCGCGACACCCATTCTCAACAGAAAAAAGCCCCGTCAAACGGGGCTTTTTTCTGTTTGGTTGCTTATTGCTATCAGGCAGCCGGAGCGGCAACCTTGGCGGCTTTGGCCTTGGCGGCAAACGCGGTGCGCTTGTTGGCCTTGAGGCGGCGCGGGTTCAAGCCGGCAGGCTTGGTCTTTTCGCCGTCAGCGACCAGTTGCAGCACGCACAGATCGGTGCCATCGCCCAAGCGGTGCTTGCCCAACTTGATGATGCGGGTGTAGCCGCCGACGCGGTTCTTGAACGAAGGTGCGATCACATCAAAGAGATGCTTCGACACGGTCGGGGCGTCGGTCATTTCGCCGAACTTGTTGCGGGTGACGGATTCGTCGCGGTCATGCTTGACCATCGGCTTGTCCCAACCCAGACCGGCGACCACGCGGCGACGGTCGGCCAAAGTGCCGCCCTTGGCAGCGGTGATCAGCTGTTCCACATAAGGCTTGAGGGCCTTGGCCTTGGGGATGGTGGTGGTGATGGAGCCGTGGGTGAACAGCGCGACGGACATGTTGGCGAACATGGCGAGGCGATGGTTGGTCTTGCGACCGAGAATGCGACCGTAGATGCCGTGGTTCATGATGGAGTCTCCTGGACTTGTTGGGGCGCATCCGCGAACGGGACGGATGGCCTGGACACTCCCGAAACAAAAAAGTTTCGGGGGGCGGAATCTGGCCCAAAAGCCGGATTCCGTCATGCCCGCAACGCGCGGGCGGGGCGTCAAAGGCCCCTAAAAAATCGGGATGCGGCCTGAATCAGGCGGGCAGTTCCATGCCGATCTGCAGGCCAAGGCCCGTGATTTTTTCCTTGATTTCGTCAAGCGAAGCCTGGCCGAAGGAGCGCAGCGAGAGCAACTGGTCTTCGGTCATGCGGACGACTTCGCCCACGGTGGTGATCTTGGCGGCCTCGAAGCAGTTGCTCGGGCGAATGGACAGGCCAAGGTCGGCCAACGGGGTGCGCAACTTGGCGTCCAAGGCGTCGTCCATGGCGGGCAACTCGGGAGCCGGCCCGGCGACTTCGTCGCCCTGTTCAAAGTATTGGACGAAGGGGTTGGTGTGCTTGCGCAGGATCTTGGAGGCTTCGACCAGGCCCATTTCCGGGGAAACGGTGCCGTCGGTCCAGATTTCCAAGGTCAGCTTGTCGTAGTTGGTCTTTTGCCCCACGCGGGTGTCTTCGACTTTGTAGCGCACGCGGGTCACCGGGGAGTAGGTGGCATCCACGCGGATGGCGCCGACTTCGATTTCGCCGCCGGTTTCATAGGCTTCGCTGGCTGGGATGTAACCGCGACCCTTTTCAACGATGAACTCCATGTCGAAGTCCATCTCTTTGTTGAGGGTGGCAATCACCATGTCCTTGTTGTGGATGGTGACGGAGGCATCGGCCTCGATCAAATCGGCGGTCACTTCGCCGGGCCCCTGAGCATTGAGTTTCATGGTGCGGGGAGCATCGCCTTCAAGCGAAACAACCAGATCCTTGATGCGCAAGATGATGTCGGTGACATCTTCCTGGACGCCTTCAATCGAGGTGAACTCGTGGGTCGCGCCCTTGATCTTGATGGAGGTGACTGCGGCACCCTCAAGCGAAGAGAGCAGGATGCGACGCAAGCTGTTGCCGATGGTGGTGCCGAAGCCACGTTCAAACGGCTCGACGGTGAATTTGCCGTAATTGGCGGAAAGAGTCTCGCGGTCAACAAGGACGCGATGAGGAAGTTCGAGGCCACGCCAGCGGATGCGCATAGTTGAGGTCCCTAAAAGGTGGTGGGTGCGGCAGTGAGGGAAGAAGGCCGGGGTTTTCGTCTGTTTGGCCCTGCGCGCGGCAGCCAAGCAGACATCTGCACCGGGAAAATCAGAAAAAGACACAACCGCACGGATGAGCAAAACGGGGGCCAAAAAGCCAACCGGTCTGCCCCGGGCGGTCGGGTCAACGCCATGTCTTTAGACGCGGCGGGCTTTGCGAACGCGGCAACCGTTGTGCGGAATCGGGGTGTGATCCTGCAACTCGGTGATCTTGATGCCGGCGGACTGCAGGCCGGTGACGGCCGATTCGCGGCCCGGGCCGACGCCGCGGATGCGGACTTCGACTTCGGTCAGGCCCATTTTCTTGGCCTTGTTGGCGGCGTCTTCGGAAGCGCGGCTGGCGGCGAAGGGCGTGCTCTTGCGCGATCCCTTGAAGCCGACGGTGCCGGCCGAGCCCCAGGCGATGGTTTCGCCGTTAAGGTCGGTGATGGTGACGATGGTGTTGTTGAAAGAAGCCTTGACATGCACGATGCCGCGCGACACATTGCGGCGGGACGAGGAGGACTTCTTGGCGGGAGATTCTGCGGCCATGGTGGCGATCCTTGGAAGTTGAGCGGTTCCGCTTTCCATCACGCGGCCTTGGACAAGTGTCGGGGTGGCGGCGCTGGCGGGAACCTGGCTTCGGAGTGTTGAAAAGAAAAAAGAACAATGGAACCGGCGGCCTGACTGGCAGGCCCACCCGGCTTACTTGGCCTTGACGGCCTTTTTGCCGGCCACGGTCTTCTTGCGGCCCTTGCGGGTACGGGCATTGGTGCGGGTGCGCTGGCCGCGGGTCGGCAGACCCTTGCGGTGGCGGTCGCCGCGGTAGCACTTGATTTCGCGCAAACGCTTGATGTTGTCGTTGACCTGGCGGCGCAAGGCGCCTTCGATCACGAAATCTTCTTCAAGGCACTTGGCGATGCGGGCCAACTGGTCTTCGGTCAGCGTGTGGGCGCGGGCCTGGCCGTCCAGACCGCACTTTTCGATGATGACTTCGGCTTGGGCGGGGCCGATGCCGTAGATGTAGCGCAGCGAAATGCGCGTGGGCTTGTTGTCGGGGAGGTCAATACCTGCGATACGGGGCATGGGGTTCTCTCGGAGTTGGTTGCGGATCCACTCTCTGTCCGGACACGGTCCGGGGCGGGATCCTGGCTTCGGGAAGGGAAAAAACGGCGGGACTTATTTCTGACGGGCTTTGAGCTTCGGATTTGTCTTGCAAATCACGAACACCTTGCCGCGGCGGCGCACGACTTTGCAGTCGGCATGGCGGTTTTTGGCGCTCTTCAGTGAGCAAAGGATCTTCATGGCACTGACCTTTCGGTGAAAATTGGGAAAACGAGGGGGGAAGATTGTAGCGGATTGTTTGAATGCGTGCTGGCGGAAAAACTCCGCCAACGCGCACCCTGACTGGCCGCCATTACAAGCCAAGGAAACTCTTTGGGATTACTGGCGATAGGTGATACGGCCCTTGTTCAGGTCGTAAGGGCTCACCTCGATGCGCACTTTGTCGCCGGGCAGGATGCGGATGTAAAACTTGCGCATACGGCCGGAAATATGGGCCATAATCTGATGGCCATTCTCAAGTTTGACCAGAAACATGGCGTTGGGCTTGGCCTCGATGACTTCGCCCTCCAACTCGATCATTTCTTCCTTGGACATGCAAAAAATCTTTCAGGTGCGGTGCGATGCGGGCGCGGAATGCGTCCGCCAAAATATGGGGAGCCGGGAATGGTAGCGGAAAGTCGCAAACAGCGGACTGGGGCGGGTGCCCTTACCATCCCCCGCATGCCCCCTCCCACTTGGCAGACTTACTACCCGCCAGCCGAGCTGGCCGACCTGATTGCCCGCGCCAAGCGCGAGGATTTCGGCGCTTTGGGCGCCGACGCCACCGGGGAACTGCTGATTGAAGCCGACCGTCAGGGGCAGGCCGTTTTGAGCGCACGCAAAACCGGCGTGTTGGCCGGCGGCGCCCTGCTGCCGGCCATTGCGGCCGCCTTTGACCCGGCCCTATGCCTTGAAACCCTGCTGCCCGAAGGCGCACCATTGACGCAGGGCGCAGTGATCGCCACGGTCTCTGGCCCACTGCGCGCCATGCTGGCCTTTGAGCGCACGGCCCTGAACATTCTGGGCCATTTGTGCGGCATTGCCAGCCTCACCCAGTTGTATGTGCGCGAAACCTCCGGCACCAACGCCAAAATCTACGACACGCGCAAAACCCTGCCAGGCTTGCGCGGGCTGCAAAAATACGCGGTGGCCTGCGGCGGCGGCCACACCCACCGCATGGGCCTGTTTGATGCGGTGCTGGTCAAGGACAACCACATCGCCCACTTGCAAACGGCGGAACTCACCACCTTTCTTGCTCGCACCGCCGGCCAAGCCCGGGCGCGATTCCCGCACTTGAAATTCGTGATGATCGAGGCGGACACGCTGGCCCAGCTGGATGCCGTGCTGCGGGCCCCCGGCATTGATTTGGTGCTGCTGGACAACATGGAAAACGCCACGCTGGCCCAAGCGGTGGCCCTGCGCAACCAATTGGCGCCAAGCGTGCAGCTTGAAGCCAGCGGCGGCGTGAATTTGCACAGCGTGGGCGCCATCGCCCGCAGCGGGGTGGATCGTATTTCGGTGGGCGCGCTCACGCATTCGGCCGCGAACCTGGACATCGGCCTTGATATCGGAGCCTGATGTCATTCCACCCACCCACCCCTTTGTCGGCATGGGCCGACCTGCTGGAGCCGGCCTGGCCGCGCGGGCCGGTGGCGGTGTACGCGCAAACAGCCAGCACCCAAGATATCTGCCGAGGCAGGCAAGCAGGCTTCATGTGCGTCGCCGCAGACCAGACCGCCGGCCGCGGCCGGCTGGGGCGCCCATGGGAATCCCCGGCAAGCAAGACCCTGACTCTGAGTTTCGTCGCCCCCGACCATCTCTCGCACGGCCGGCTGTCGCTGGCGGTGCCGGTGGCGGTGTGCCGCGCAATGGCGCCGTTGTTGGCATCCGCAGGCTTGGCGCCTGCCATCAAATGGCCCAACGATGTGTTCGTTGGCGGGCGCAAACTGGCGGGCATCCTGATCGAGGTGGAGAACGGACACCCGATCGTGGGCATCGGCCTGAATGCGACGACTTTGGCGGAGGAATTTCCGCCGCAACTACGGGACAAAGCCACCAGCCTGACCACCTTGGGGGCCTGGCCCGAAGCAGGTGACCGCGCCCTCTTGCTGGCCACCTTGCTGACCGCACTGAATGCGGTATTGGAAGAGATGCAGGATGCGCCGGAGACCATTTTGGCCCAGTGGCGGAATCTGGCCATGACCTTCCCCGCCACCTTCCGCTGCGACGGTCGGGTATACCAAGGCTCGGTGCTGGATGTGGATGCTGACCGCGGCCTGGTGCTGCGGCTGGATTCGGGTGAAATCACCCATCTGCCGGCGGCGCGCACGACCACGGAAATTTAGCCGGCCACATTCACCTAGCAAAGGGGTGAATGCCGATAGGTTGAAGACCCATCCGCCTCATCAACCTGCCGCCCAACCCCATGTGTGCCCGCCCCCTGTTTCAAGCGCCTTTGGCAAAACCCATCCCGCCGTTGCTGCGCCTAACAGACCCGGCGCCGGTGGCTGGCTTGATTTTGACCCAACCCGCTCCCACCGCCACCCCGCAAGCCATCCGCACGCCGGCACCGCTGGAGCATGCCATCCATGAATTTCTGGCCTATTGCCGCATTGAATGCGGTTTTTCACCGCTGACCCTGCAAGCCTACGGCGCCGACCTGCGCGAACTGGCCCACTGGCTCAGCCAGCGCCAAGTGGCCGCTTGGACCGCGCTCACCCATGATTTGCTGGTCGCCCATCTGCGCACCTTGCGCGATGAGCGCGGGCTGGAGGAAAGTTCCATCGCCCGCCACCTGGCCAGCGCCCGGGTGTTCTGCCGCTACCTGGCCTCCACTGGCGCCCTGTCGGCCGACCCGACCGAGAAACTCAGCCAGCCCGGCCAGTGGCGGCGACTGCCGGGGGTGATGGGTGAAGTTGAAATCCAAAAATTGCTGGATGCACCCCAAGATGGCGACCCCTTGGCCCTGCGCGACCGTGCCATGCTGGAATTGCTGTATTCCAGTGGTTTGCGCGCCAGCGAATTGGCCACCTTGGAAATGGCGCATTTTTCGCCGGAATTGGCCGTGGTGCGTGTGCTTGGCAAAGGCTCCAAAGAGCGCATCGTACCGGTGGGGCGGCCGGCGATGGTGGCCATTTCGGCCTATGTCGCGCAATTGCGACCCCAGCTCATGCGCGCCGGAAAACCCGCGTCAAACCTGTTCCTGTCGCGCACCGGCCGGGCCATCAGCCGGGTGGTGGTCTGGCAGATCATCCAACGCAAGGCCGAAACGGCGGGCTTACGCCACATCCACCCGCACATGCTGCGCCATTCGTTTGCCACCCATCTGCTCGCCGGCGGGGCGGATTTGCGGGTGGTGCAGGAATTGCTGGGGCACAGCAACATCAAAACCACCCAGATTTACACCCATGTGGACCGCTCGCGCCTGCAACAGGTCATCGCGCAGTTCCACCCCCGGGCCTGATTGCGCGGCGTGATTTGCAAAAAAAAGGCTCTCCGCTATAATTCCCGGCCCTACTCACTTCTTAAGTTTATTTTTCAGGAACGCCCCCATGTACGCCATCATCGAAGATTCCGGCAGCCAAATCAAAGTCGCCCAAGGCGATGTCATCAAAATCGACCTGCGCGAAGTGTCCGGCACCGTCCTCACCTTCGACAAGGTGCTGTATGTCGGCGGCGGCGAATCCGCCGTCAAAATCGGCCAGCCCTTGGTGGCCGGCGCCACGGTCACCGCTGAAATTTTGGGCGAAGAGCGCGGCGAGAAGGTCGCCGTGGTCAAATTCCGCCGCCGCAAAAACTACAAGCGCATGAAGGGCCACCGCCAGAATTACCTCAAGGTCAAAATCTCGGCCATCCAAGCCTGAGCCGGCACACCATCCGCATCCATAAAAAGACGCAACCCCATCAGGTTGCGTCTTTTCTCATGAACCGCTAAAATTCCGGCCAACTTTAATGTTATAAAGTTTTTTGCCAGCAAGCAGTCCATCCCCTTCAACCCGAGTTTTTGACCCCCTTTCAAGGTAGCCCCTCATGTTCCGACCCACCCGCTCGCTGCTCGCCATTCTCGCCCCTTTGGCCTTGGCTCCCATGGCCGTGGCTGAAGATGCCCCCAAAACGGCGTTCTCCTTTGACCACACCTTCATCGCCTTTGGCGAAAAGACCGTGCGCGAGCATCCCCCGCTCACCCCCTCGCTCCTTTTGGGCGGCTCGGATGAACGCGACCTGCGCTACCTGCATGCCAGCGGTGAAGTGTTCACGCCATTGCTCTCGCAAGAAAAACCCTACCGCGCCTTGGATGCCTATCGCCAATACGCCATCTACAAGGACGCCGGCTCCCCCCCCACCATGGCCGGGTGGACTGCCGATGAATGGGAAGAATACGGGGCCAAATTCGAATGGTCTGCCACCTCGGCCGATGGTTTCGACCCGGCCCAACGCATCCGGGTGCGCCAATACTTCGTTGACGGCCCGGTGCGCTTTGAAAACCAGCAGGGGCGCACTCTGTTCCAAGGCTACAACGCCTTCATCTCCGACCGCGCCGTGTTGCGTACCGGCGCCTTCCTGTTCACCGTTGAGCCGGAACTTCGCCTGCACAACACCACCCGTTCCGGCTATGACCCGCGCTTTGACGCCCGCTGGGGCATTGACACCGCCTACTCCCTGGAAGATCGCAATGGCATCGAACTGATGGAAGCCACCGCCCAGGTGGATCTGTTCGGGGCCCACCTGACCGTCGGTCGCCAAGCCCTGTCTTGGGGTCCGGCCCGCCAGCAACAATTGACGCTTTCGGCCAACGCCGCCCCGATGTGGATGGTCCACCTCACTTCATCCGAGCCCTTGGCGTTCCCGGGACAACTTTCCAGGCTTGGCTTCTTCACCCCCGAACTTTTCGTGGCCCAACTCGAGCATGACCGCCCGGTTCCCAACCTGTATCTGGCCGGTTTCCGCATCGGCTGGCAGATCAATGACTATGTCAAAATCGGCGGCAACATGATCCGCACCTTGGGCGGCGAAGGCCATTCCACCAGCGCGGGCGACTGGGCTTACCTGTTCACCAGCGGCAAAGACGGCTCCGCCCAGGACCACAAAGCTTCGGCCGATTGGCGCGTGTTCAGCCCTTGGCAGAGCCTGCCCTTCGAGTTCTACGGCGAAATCGGCTGGGAATCCCGCGTGGCCACCCGCGATATCTTCAACGGCAGCACCGGCTTCCCCCTCAAGCATTTCGCCTATGTGATGGGCGTCTACCTGCCCAAACTCGACGATGCCGGCATCTGGTCCGCCACCGTGGAACACGCCAACACCAACCGCCGCTGGTACACCACCGGCAACCGCCTGGGCGCCGTGAGCTTCCCCGGCGTTGACACCGACTACTCCTACCGCGGCCAGCAAATCGGCGCAGCCATGGGCGGTGACGCCGTCAGCTACTTCGCCGAAGCCCGCGCCAAGCTCGGCGCCGGCGTGGAAGCCTTCGGCTCGCTCAATTTTGAAGAGCATGGCCAGAACGCCCCCGTCACCGAAACCCTGCTGCAAGCCAAAATCGGCGTGGAATCCAACCTTGGCCGCTCGCTTGGCGTCCTCAACGGCTGGCATGGCGAAGCCACCATCGGCTGGGACCGTTGGCGCGACTTCCAGGGCACCGTGGGCCGCAACGAAGACGGCCTGGCTCTCGGCGTGGGTCTGCGCCGCGGGTTCTAAGCCCCCGATCGTCCGTTTTCAGATATAAAAGGAAGCCCGGCCCCGGCCGGGCTTCCTTTCATTCAGCCCCCCTCTTTGAGAGCGCCCCATGCAACTCATGAGTTGGCCCCTTGGCCGCCTTGGCAGCCGCTTCGGTTTCCTGTTTGAACCCTACCGCAACCGCGTGATGCACTCCGCCATGGGCCGCCTGCTGGACCGGCCGCTGGACCTGAAAGTGGGCTTCGTGGAGCCCGACGGCACCGAACGCGTGCTGCCCTTCACCGCCGAAGGCGACTGCTTCATCAATTGCGAACAGTTCGAGCGCTTCAACTCGATCACCTTCCGCGGCTATTCGCAGGCGCTGGGCGTGCGCTTTGAAATGAATGTGCACAGCCCGTTTTATCCGCAAGATGAAAAGCTCTGCCATGCGCCGACCTTTTACTTCGAACTGCGCGCCATCGCGGTGGAGAATGTGCGCTGGGCCAATGAAAGCCACACCCCCGCCGAGGTGGATGTGTTCTTCCGCCTGCGCCGGCCCGACACCGCCATCACCGCCTCGGACGACCAGCTGCAGGGCGCGCGCATTGACCTGGCCTACGACAACAGCCTCACCTTCCATGCCTACACCGGCACCCCGAAAACCGACGACCACGATGCCGCCCACACCCTGCCCGTGCGTGAGCGGGTGGTGTCGCTCACCCCGGGAGCGCACGCCCTAAGCGGTGGCGACGGCCTGACCCTGCGCCTGCCGGTCACCCACGGCGACTCCGGCGTCAAGTGGCGCCTGGTCTGGACCGCGCATGTCAAGGATCCGGTGCTCTCCGTGGCCGACCACCGCAACGGCGAGCTGGAGAATTTCCCGGCCAAATTCCGCTACACCGACTGGCTGCCCGACCTGGATGCGGCCGTCTGCGACGCCATCAACGAACGCGACAGCCGCTTGGCCAAAAGCCGCCGGCTTGAAAAACTCATGGAACAGGCGCCATTGGACCCCAGCATGCGCCACCTGACCAACCAAGGCTTCCAGGCCTGGCTGGCCAACACCTTTTTGTGCTCCTACGACGACCCGGCCGCCAAGCCCGACCTGCCCGAGCGCAAGACCTGGTTCTCGGTGCTGGAAGGCTCGCGCCAATACCACTCGACCATCAACGCCGAGTGCAATTCGGCCATGCTTTACCTCTCGATGTGGCCGCAACTCTTGCGCGGCCAGTTCCCGCAGTGGGCGCGCTTCCCCCAAGAGCACGGCGCCTCGCAGGGTGCCTGCCTGGGGCCGGATGTGGGCAAAAAATTGGCTTGCCACGGCCCGGCCGCTTCCGCCGCCCCCGGCGAACACAACGCCGACTTCCTGACCCTGCTGCAGACCTACACCCGCTGGACCGGCGACCTGGGCTTTGTGCGCGCCAACGCCGAATTGCTGCTCAAGCTCGGCAATTACCTGCTGTGGACCGACCGCGAAGGCTCCGGCTTTCCTTCCGAAGGGCTGCCGATGCGCCAGGGCTCAAGCCCCATCTTCCGCATGACCCCGCGCCAGACTTATCTGGCCATCAAACGCGCGATCGCCCTACGGGCCGCCGCCGACATGCTGGCGCTGACCGACCGGCTGGACTTGGCGCCCGAGGCCAAGCGCTTCACCCAGGCGGCGGAAACGGCCGCCAAACAAATCGACGCCGCTGCCTGGCATCACGACCATTACGCGCCCACGGTGGACCCCACCCTGAGCTCCATGGGGGATGCCGACAACTACGCCATCTACAACATCAACGGCGAGCTCATGCCCTGCATGATCGGCCAGGACACCCTGATGCCGCGCGACAAACTGGCGGTGGACATCTACAGCGCCAAGCGCGAAACCGACCGCCGCTACGGCAGCAGCAACTCGTCGGCCGAACCCGACACCATCCGCATTTCGCAGAACCTCTGGCGCGATATGTTCGCCCGCTACCTCAAACTGGTGGGTCCGCCAAGCGCCCAGCATTACTGGGACATGCAGGTGATGAGCAACACCCACCAGCAAAGCCGCGGCTTTGCCGACGCCTACATCGCCGAAAACCTGGCGCACTATCCGCGCGGCATCACCACCCTGGGCTACCTGCTTTCCACCCCGGTGCTGGTCATCGACCGCCTGAGCGCCGGGCGCGGCGGCACCCACATCCGCGTGGATCCCAACCGCGGTTCGCCGGCCCGCTGGCCGCTGCTGCCCTTGGGCGACTGGAAGGCCGGCAAAATCCCCGTGTGCGTGGTGGATGCCTGGGGCCATGTGCGCATCGAATCCGCCACCGACCCGGTCACCATCCGCGGCGAAGACGATCCGGCCCAACATGGGAAAACCATCGGATGACCGGCCTTGCACGGTCTTAGAAAATGGAGGAAAATGACGGCCTCCAAAAAACCGGCGAAAACCTCCCCCGCGCGAACATCGCGCATCCCTTCACCGCCCACATAGGGCAAGGATCCTTTCAGATGGCATACACCAAGCATCGCGTTGAACTTGAACTCGGCGGACGCACCCTCTCCATCGAAACCGGCCACTGGGCCAAACAGGCCGACGGCGCGGTCGTGGTGCAATACGGCGAAACCGTGGTGCTGGGCACCGTGGTGCGCGCCGAGCCACGCCCGGGCATCGACTTCTTCCCGCTGACCGTGGACTACCGCGAGAAACTGGCCGCCTGCGGCAAGTTCCCCGGCGGCTTCAGGAAGCGCGAAGGCTCGCCCAACCAGAAGGAAACCCTGACCATGCGCAACATCGACCGGCCGCTGCGCCCGATGTTCCCCAAGGGCTTCATCGACGAAGTGCAGATCCAGTGCTGGGTGATGGCCTACGACGGCCAGAACGAGCCCGATGTGCTGGCCGGCATCGCCGCATCAGCCGCGCTGTCGATTTCGTCCATCCCGTTCGACGGCCCGATCGGCAATGTGCGCGTGGCCCGCGTCGACGGCCAGCTGACCATCATGCCCACCCTGGCGCAGGATGCCTACTCCGACATCGACCTCTTGCTGTGCGGCTACGAGGGCGGCGTCAACATGATCGAAGTCGGCGCCTACCAGGTGCCGGAAAATGAAATGTTCGAAGCCGTGCAGTTCGGCCACCAACACATCCTGCAAATCACCGCCAAAATCCAGGAACTGGTGAAAAAGGCCGGCAAGGAAAAGGTTTTCTCAGTGCCGGAAATCAGCGAAGAAGTGCGCGCCCTGGTCCACGAGAAACTCGGCCCCGCCATGAAGGCCGCCAAGACCGCCCCCGGCACCAAGGCCGACCGCAGCAACGCCGTCAAGGCCGCCAAAAAGGCCTTCTTCGCCGCTGAATTCCCCGAGCCGGCCGACAACGCCACCCCCAAGCAGATCGCCGCCTACGAAGCCAGGGCCAAGCAGGCCAAGGTCGTCTGCGAAGAACTGGAAGAGG
>CAZVNU010000032.1:12926-13549 GCA_964628335.1 uncultured Phycisphaeraceae bacterium | reverse complement strand
CAACCCTGGATTGACGGGTTCGCAGACCAGGCGGAAGCCGATTTGGTAATGGTCCAGGTACCACCATTTGCTAGGGGGATCGTTGGGGTAATTTTGATTCCAACTGCCGTCAGCCAGCCGCCGGTTATCTGATTCTTCGCGCCGACTGCCAGTCAGGTCTTTGAGTGGCGTGGTGTAATCACCGCCGCGCACGAAGGTGTTTTTTCCGTCTCTGTCCGCTGCGCCGGGTGTCTTCACCCATTCAGCCACATTGCCGAGCATGTCGTAAAGGCCCAGTTTGTTGGGTTTTTTGGTGGCGACCTTGCCGACACGGTTATCGAAAATCTTTTCATTGATTGGAATGTCATCGCGTTCAACATCATCCGAATTTTCCTTGCATACGGCGTGGTCCAACTTGTTGGCCGGATCGCCGCCACCCAAGGCATAGGCGCGATCCCACTCTGCCTCGGTGGGCAGGCGGTATTTGCGCCCGGTCTTTTGGGAAAGAAATTCACAGAATTTCTCCGCATTCAGACGGGTCATGCCAAGGGCGGGGTAGCCGTCATAGCGCTTGTCATTGTGGCTGGTGTCGCAGTAGGGATCCGCATTGGAAGGGCGCAAGTCTGCATTCGCTTCCTGTTGGC
>CAZVNU010000032.1:10940-12916 GCA_964628335.1 uncultured Phycisphaeraceae bacterium | reverse complement strand
TGGCACTCCTGCACGGAGGCGTCATACCAATGCGACCAATACCTGAACAAATCCCACCCCACCTCGGTCTCCCCCATGTAAAACGGCGCGATGCCCTTGGCCGGGTCACCGGGCACCAAAATCATTTTGAAGGGCACGTCCATGCCTGAGAAGGAAAAATGGCGTTTACGAGGCGGGTTATCGCCCCATCTCTCTTCATAATCCCTCTCCACCGCCGGCATCACCAACGCATCCTCAAAAAATTTCGGCAAGTTGGCCATCTTCTCTGCTGTCCACTGCACCACCGGCAGCGGATAGTTGCCGGCATCCGCCAGTGCATTGCTCAACCTGATCATGTCATTTTGAAGCGACTTGAGATTCTGTTCTTTGGCCGCATGCAGCGCCACCTGCTGGGCTTGAAGGGCCACCCCCAATTCGGCCACCGCCGCCGCCAATTGGGCTTGCTGCACGGCGTCCCGCTTGGCGGCCACTTGGTCGGCCAGGGCTTTTTCCTCTGCCCACTGCCGGGCAACCTGTTGGTTTTTCCACACCAATGCCACCGCGGCCAGGGAGAGCCCCGCCGCCACCACGGCACCCCCCACCCACATGATTTTGGCAATTTGCATGGCGGCTCCTTTGCCTGACAGACGCTTGGCATGGGGGGAAATTACACCCCAGCCTTCTCTTCCATGCAAAAACCCCGTGCGTTGGCACGAGGTTGTTTGCTGGCTTGGACCGTCGGAGGCAAGAGCCTGCGCGACCTTGCTTGCGCTTATTTGCGCTTGATCTTGTGCAGGGTGTGCTTGCGCAACTTGGGGCTGTACTTCTTCAGGCCGGCCTTCATCTTTTCGGCGATGCCGCCTTTGACGGTGATGGGCGTGCGGTAGTTGAGGTCACCGGTTTCGGTGCACTGGAGCCACACATACTCGACTGCGTCTTTGGACTTCTTGGCCATGGCGACTTACCTTTTGAACGGGGGCTTGACTTGGAGTCGAATGCCCGGGGGGAAAAAACAGGTGGGGACCGAAATGGGAAGGATTGAAACAATCGCTCCCGAGAAGCCGAAGGCGCCGCTTTCGCGACGCCCTCGGTAGATTGGGGTGGGACTTGCGCCCCACGTTTTTTTTACTTGATGATCTTGGTGACTTTGCCGGCGCCGACGGTGCGGCCGCCTTCGCGGATGGCGAAGGTCAGGCCTTCATCCATGGCCACGGACTTGTCGCCAAGGTCCACGGTGATGGTCACGTTGTCACCGGGCATGCACATCTGGGCGCCGCCCAAGAGGGTGATTGCGCCGGTCACGTCGGTGGTGCGGAAGTAGAACTGGGGCTTGTAGCCGTTGGAGAACGGCGAGCTGCGGCCGCCTTCGTCCTTGGTCAGCACATACACCTGAGCTTCGAACTGGGTGTGCGGGGTGATGGACTTGGGGGCAGCGATGACCTGGCCGCGCTGGATGTCGTTCTTTTCCACGCCGCGCAGGAGCACGCCGACGTTGTCGCCAGCCTGGCCCTGGTCGAGGGTCTTCTGGAACATTTCCACGCCGGTGATGGTGGTGGACTTGGTGGGGCCCAGGCCCACGATTTCAACGTTGTCGCCGACCTTGGCGATGCCGCGGTCGATACGGCCGGTGGCCACGGTGCCGCGACCCTTGATGGAGAACACGTCTTCCACCGACATGAGCAGGGGCTTGTCGATTTCGCGCTTGGGCTCTTCGATCCAGGTGTCGAGGGCGTTCATCAGCTCTTCGATGCACTTGGCGGCTTCCGGGTCCTTGGGGTTGTTCAAGGCGCGGTTGGCTTGGCCACGGATGATGGGGGTTTCTTCGCTGAAGCCGTACTTCGCGAGCAGGTCGCGGACTTCCATTTCAACGAGCTCGAGCAGTTCGGCATCGTCAACCAGGTCGACCTTGTTGAGGAAGACGACCAGCTTGGGCACGTTCACCTGGCGGGCGAGCAGCACGTGCTCCTTGGTCTGGGGCATCGGGCCGTCAGCGGCCG
>CAZVNU010000032.1:0-10930 GCA_964628335.1 uncultured Phycisphaeraceae bacterium | reverse complement strand
CCAAGATGCCACCGTCCATCTGGGCGGCGCCGGTGATCATGTTCTTGACGAAGTCAGCGTGTCCCGGGCAGTCCACGTGGGCGTAGTGGCGGGCATCGGTTTCATATTCCACGTGCGAGGTGGCGATGGTCACGATCTTGGTCGCGTCGCGGCGGCCGTCGGACTCGGAGGCGGCTGCCACCTTGTCGTAGGCAATCGCGGTCACGGTGTCAGGGAACTTCTGGGCCTGAACGGTGGTGATCGCGGCGGTGGTGGTGGTTTTGCCATGGTCAACGTGGCCAATGGTGCCAACGTTCACGTGCGGTTTGGTACGGTTGAATACGCCTTTTGCCATCTTTGTAACCTCCGCAATTTGCGGTTTAGAGGGAATGTCGTGTCTTATCAACACGCAAAATTGAAGAACCGAAAACATGGGGAACGAACGCCCCCCAAAAGTCGCCCAAGGGATTTGAACCCTCGACCTCTCCCTTACCAAGGGAGTGCTCTACCGCTGAGCTAGGGCGACACATTTGCGTGGATTGCGGGCTCATTTCCAAGAAACTTGCCAACAATCGCGCCACGCCCTACGCCGATGCAATCCGAGCAGGGTCGGAAAAGATACAAAGATGCGCCCCTGCCGTCAAGTCGCCCCCTTGTCCGGCATCCCCTTTTTTGCTGTTCACAAGCCTTCCACAAAAGCGCGAGGGATGCGTGAGGGCATTTACTTACGCGTGAACACCCACCCTTGGCCGCCCTCGATCTGGGCCACCGCTTTTTGCCAGGCGGCCTCGTCCATCAAGCTGCCGCCCTTGACCAGGGGATCGGTGTCGATGCCGCGCACCCCGCGCAGACAGGCCATTTTGTGGGTGGTCAGGCCCAGCCCGGTCTTGGGGTCGATCACATGCGAATAGCGCACGCCGCCGATATCCACAAAGCGGAACACATCGCCGCTGACCGAGGCCGCGCCGTTGTGGATGAAAAATGCGATGGGCTCGGGCGCATCGGGCACCTCGACCCGCCAGCCCCGGGGCTCATCGGGCGGAGCGTCGCCAAACACGCGGTCGCCGCCGTTGAAGCAGGCGCAACGGGGGCAGCCGTTTTCACGCATCACGCGCACCATTTCGTCGGCGATGTAGCCCTTGGCGATGCCACCCAAATCCAACTGCATGCCGGCCTGGGTCAGTTCGGCCGTGCCGTCTTGCTGACGGAGAACCAGCTTGTCCATGCCGGTGAAAGATCGCGCCTGTGCAATCACCGCGGGCGGGGGCAACTCGCCGATCTGGCGCGAACGGCGCCACATTTGCACACAGGGTTTGAGGGTGATGTCAAAGGCCCCGCCGGTCAGCGCGTGCATGCGCTGGGCCTGCATGAACACCACCATCAGCTCGGGGGAAATCCTCACCGGCCCCTGCCCCGCCTTGGCGCAAAATTGGTTGAGTTCGCTGGTGTCGTGGTAGTCGTCCATCATCGCGTACAGCACGGCAGCCCGCGCAAAAGCGGCATCCAAAGCGGCGTTGGCAACCGCCTCGCTTGAAGCGTAGGTGGTCATCTCCACCTTGATGGTGTGCATCACCTGCAGGCGGGAGAATTTTTGCAGGGCCGGCGCGGCGGGCGGCACAGGCGGAAGTGCGGGCGGCATGGCTGGTGGCGGTGGGGCCGGCGGTGCAGGCAGCGGTGGGGCCGGCGCCGGACCGCACGCGGCAAGGCACGACCACAGGGCCAACACGAGTGGAGCAGGGAAGTGGTGCATGCGGGAAGGATGACCGAAAAATATAAGCGGCGCACACCCATTCACCCCCGCAGCGTCGCCAACCGCGCCCATTGCCCCTGAAAACTTGCCGTGCCCAAATCCAGCGCCGTGAGCAAACTTTCAACCACGCCCGCCCACGCCGGCGTTTGCGGCGCGGGCGCCCGCCCCGGCGCATCGGCCGGCAGGTGCGGCCAAGCCTTGGCCTGCGCCACCAGGTTGTCCAGCAGGTGGAGGTATTTTCGCAACGGCAACCAGGGCGGATTGATCATGCCGCCCCAGAGCTGGCCGGCCAACACCCCGGGCTCGGCGGGCGCCAATGGCGGCGGCGGTTCGCCTTGCTCGGGCTGGCGCAATTCCGCTGTGACTTCCTCCGGAAAAACCTGCATGTCGCCATCCGGCGTGCCCAGCGGCCCGTAGGGCGGCATGCCAAACGCGCCTTTGTAAATGGCCACCCGCGCATGCAGGCCGGTGAAGGGTTGCTCTTCCGGCCGTTGCCCGCCGCTGTCCACCACCGCGCGCAAATCGACGAAGGCCATGGCACCGGCCACCGCACCCGCATCGGCCAACGGCGCCAGGTGAAAGCGCCCCTGCCAGATTGAACCGCGCCGCTTGAATTGGCGGTTGATCCGGTGCGCCAGTTGCTGCTTGAACTGCTTCATGAACATCGACAAACTGCTTAATTTCAAGCGGATTTCGTTGGGCGAAGGAATGTGGGCAGCCGGGGCGTTGGCATCGCTGCCGGGCGCCGACATCGGGTCCATCGGCGGTGGCGCCATCGGGTCCATCGGGCCCATGAGGCCCATCGGCTCCGGCATGCCTTTGGGCGGATGCACCGCCAACCAGCGCGCCGTGGCTTCTTCATCGCTCCACTGATTGACCGCTTGCGGCGCCCACTGCACCACCAGGTGAAAGCGGTCGTCTTCCAACGCAAAGGCCTGCACCTTGACCGCATAGTTCTGCGCCAGCCGCTTCAAAAACTTCTGCGCCCAGATTTTCAGCTCGGCTTGGCCCAGCAACGCCAACCCCGGCGCCATCTTGCTCCACAGGTGGAAGCAGCGCAGCGCGGGGGCTTGAGCGAGTTGGGTTTGGCGGGGGACGAGCATGGTTTTGTAAAAGGTTGTTTTTAGGGTGGTTGAATTATAGGTACAGACCTTTTTGGGGGCAAGCGAAAAGTAGACGCGGCGGCCCGCCGCGTCCGAACCAAGCTCGTGGCAACGATGCGCGCCGGACTTCCGATGCGCGTCGTGGTTTCCATGGTCAGCGAACGCGGCCAGCGGCCGCGTCTACTTTTTCTCCGGCACCTCCGGCCAGATTTGGAATTCCTGGCCGACGCCGTTGTAGAAATAAACCTTGGCCGAACCGTTTTCTTCGCGGATGAGGAATTGGTTGGGGGAGTCGCCTTCGATGAAGTAGTCGCGCCAAGAGCCGGCAACCCAAGCCCCATCCAAACCATCAGAGGTCATTCCCTCCTGCAGCGCGGACCTGATCCATTCGGCCGAAGGCAGCTGATTCTTGGCCATCTTGGCGCGCATTCGATCAAGGGCTTTTGGAACCGCGGCAACTGTCTCCCGAATCCCCATCGCAACCAGCTTCCCTCCTTCGTTCTTCTCCGTCATGGTCCGCGGCAATTGCCGGGAAATCCTCCAGGTGGCCACACTCCCAGATCCCCACGCCAAGCCGACTCCCGCCGCCAGGAACCCAAGGGCAAGCCGTTTCCGCTTGCACCGCATCGCCACACCCACGCCCAATACCGCCACGGCCAAAACCGGGAAAAAGAACCCGTTGAAGGCGCGATTGGTCAGCCGCTCAATGACCTCGTCGGAATAGAACCTGTCGCGATGTGGCGTCAACACCTGCCATCCGATTCCGATGTCCTGCCCCATCGCCTCGGCCGGCACCGTACCGCGCAACCAAGTCAACACCCGGGCCTCCGAAGCAAACCGGCGCAGCCCGGGATGAACCATGGGCACGGGCTCCACGCCTTCGATCCAAGACCCCCACGGCATCGCGCTCGCCCGTTCAGCCGGCCCCTCTTGCGTCGTGCCGACCGCGCATCCGGCACGGAAGCCCTCTGCCGTCGCCTGCTGCTCCCCGCATACGAACAGTTCCACCGACAACGGCGTCACTTGCCCCGCGCCGGTCAACCGCATGGGATAGATCGCTTGCTTGGCTGGAAATACAAACCCCATCGGATGCGGATGGGCGAACCCACCGGATGTTTCGTTCAGCCTCATCGCCACGAAACACCAGCCTTCCTTCGCCAACTTCGCCACCACCGGCGCGGTGTCAACCGGCATCGGATAGCCATTTTTCTCCAACCATTCCGCTAACGCGGTGCCATCCGGACTGGACAACACAACAGTGTCATAGGAGCCGATGGTTTCATGGCGGTGAAGGGTGACCTCTCCCAAGCTGCCGCTTTTTTTGGCCACACCCAACACTGGCACCAATATTCCCAGCAAAAGGGCCACGACCACGAACGAAGAGAAAATCCACCGCCACCACCCGGGAACCATCAACCAAACCGCGAGGGCGCAAGCCGCCACGAAAATTAATATCACCCAAAGATCCCACCCCACCATCTCCGTCCGATTCACCATCTCCGGCCGCGTCAACTCCCGCAGCGTGTCAAACATCCCCACCGTCCCCGCCTCCACCTTGGTCGGCACATTCGGCAGCGGCACCACCCAGGCATACGACTGCTTGCCCGCGCTTGCGCCCCCCGCCTCCACCGGCTTGATCTGGGTGTCGATCACCAGCGTCTCTTGTTTGCCGTCAAAAGAAATCAACGCCCGCTGGTCGGCCATCTCCACTTTGGCCTTTTGCGGCAGGGTGAAGGCTTTGCCGTCGGCAACGGCCGCAGTGGCGAAAAGGGCAAGGGCGGCGCAGGCGAGCCAACGCAAGATGGAAGACATGGGGGCTCCGGGGAAGGGATGGCCAAAGGATAGCCGGACTTGCCCGCCGCGCATCAAAAAACAACGCGCGCCCAGATGGGACGCGCGTTGTTTTCAAAGGTGCTTTCGGTGAACGCGGCGGGCCGCCGCGTCTACTTTTTAGTTGCGGTAATAGCCATCCTTGTTGTGCAGGAACCAGCAGTCATGGGAGCCCAGGCGCGGCAGTTGGATGAAGCGGCCGGTGCTGTCCTGTTTTTCTTCCATGAAGAAGATGTCTCTTTCGACCACGCCCTTGGGCATTTCGCGCAGGCCGGTTTCGCGCACCTCATTGACCACATGATCCACCCAGTGGATCTTCTGCGCTTCGTCGGCGAACTCCTCCCAGTCGCCATCGGAATTGTGCTTGTACATTTGCTTGACCATCTCTTCGACCGACACGCCCATCTTCTTGGCGATCGGGGCGCTCAGGCGCTGGTACCACTTCTGGCTCATTTCCAATTGCTCGCGCTGCTGGGTCAGGTTGCCGCGGCCGCCGTAGGAGAGCTGGTGGTGCAAAATGATGGCGTTGGGGTAGGCGTAGGAATGCGGGGCCAGGGTGCAGATGCAGGCGGCCATCGAGGCGGCGAAGGATTTGACCACCACATGCACCGGGGCGCGGCTGGATTCCATCGCCTTGAGCACCTGGTAGCCCGAGGCCACCGAGCCGCCGGGCGAGGAATTAATCACCAGGAAAATCGGCTTGTCGGACTGGTTGGCAAAGAATTGGATTTTTTCGATGACGGGCTTGACCGAACCGTCGAAAATGGGGCCGTTCAATTCCACCCGGCGGTCGGTGATGGTCAGCACGCCGTCCTTGAAGGGCTGGTCGGCGTATTCCACCTCGGTCAGCACCTGCTGGGCGATTTTTCCCTTGGTTTCGCGCACCTGCAGCACGGTTTGCAGGCGCTTGGATTCCAAATTCAGGCGGCTGGTTTCGGCCGCGAGCTTGGCCTGCGCCAATTGACCTTCGGTGGACAGGCGCTCGATTTCAGCGGCCATCTCCTGATTTTTGCGCTTGCTGTCGGCCAGCTTCTGGCCCAGTTCAAAGTTGGCTTTTTCTTCCTCGGCGGCGGCGGCGGCGCGCGCCACATCACGGCGGGCCTTTTCCAGCGCGATCTTTTCCTGGGCGCGGGTCACTTCGTCCATGGCGGCGGTCTGGGCGGCGTCGCGGCGGGCTTTTTCCAGCGCCATTTTGGCCTGCAGACGGCTGACTTCCTCGGTGACGGCGGCCAGCTCGGCCTGCGCCTTGGCTTGGCGCAAGGCGGCTTCGGCCTGCAGTTTTTGGACTTCTTTTTGCAGGGTCAGGTTGCTGCCGTCAGCCTGCATTTGGGCCTGCAACTTCTGGCCGGCCTCGGTCAGGGGCGCCAATTCCACCTGCAATTTGGTTTGGCGCAACTGGGCCTGCAATTGGAGTTTTTGCAGCTCTTTTTGCATGGCCAGAGTTTCGGCGTCCGGCGGCTCCATGTTGGGCATGCCGGAGACCATCGGATTGCCGCCTGGGCGGCGGGTGCCATTGTGTGGCGCAGGCTGCCCCGGGCTGACGGGAGCAGCGGGCGCGACGGGTGCGGCCTCGGCCTGGACTGCCGGCTTGGCGGCCGGAACCGGCTCCTGCGCATGGCAGGCGGGCGAAACAACCAGTGCGGTCAACAGCAGTGCGACGGGAAAAGCGAGTTTCATAAAAATTCCAATGAGGAAAAAGGGAGAAAGCGGGCACGGGCAGGATTACGGCGGGAGCGCATCCTATCCCCACACCCGGCAAAGGCAACCTTTTTTTCATTCGCGCCCTACACTTCTCATGATGCCGACTTTTGCCCTCTTCCGCCGTCACAACTTTGGCCCGCCGGCCCGCTTGGTTTTGGCTTTGGTCTTGGGCGCCGCCGCCCTGCCGGCCCTGGCCCAAAGCGGCACCGAAATGCTGCTCAAGCCTTGGGATTGGGAAGGCGGCCAAACCGCCGATTTGCAGGCCGGCACCGGGAAAACCACCACCAAGGATTCCAACAGCCGGCGCGAAGTCTCGATGAGCCTCCTCCACCTGCAAGGACGGGTGCATACCGAGGGAGCGCCGCTGATGGTGGGCTGGCAGGCCGATTTTCTGCGCCTGAGCACCTTGGACCGCCCCGCCATACCGGAAACCATGCACGATGTGGGGGTGTCGCTGGCCACCTCGCTGTCGCCGGACGGCCCGGTGACGGTCTTCACCCAAGACTGGGATTTGGCCGCGGAAGTGGGTATCGGCCATGCCGCCATGTCATTCTCGGACACGCGCGGCTACTACGGCACCGCCACCCTGACCGCCGGCACCCGACTCTCGGCAACCCAGACATTGAAACTGGGCGTGGCCTACAACGGCAACCGCTCGTTTTTGCCGGATGTGCCGCTGCCCGGTTTTGAATACGAAGAAACCTTCCCCGCGCCCGGCGGCGACGGGAAAAAGCCGGTGTTCGCCTACCATGTGGGCATTCCGCGCGTCGGCTTCGCCTGGCGCCCCGAAGAGCGTTGGCTGTTCAAGGTGGATGCCACCCTGACCGCCCCCGGTTCGGCCCTGGTGGAATATGAATTGGAGCGCGACCGCGGGTTCGTGTTCGCCGGCTACACCCCCTACCGCCTGCGCGCCCACCAGAATGGCGACGACGCCAACCGCCGGCTGTTCTTTTCCAACGACACCCTGGAAGTCGGCCTGCGCCTGGCCAACCCGCGCGGCATGCACCTGTTGGTGGCGGTGGGTTACGCCATGAACCAGACCCTGGACCACGGCTTTGACGATTTGGACCGCCAGACCCGGCGCGAATTCGACGCGGCCGCCACCGTGCGCGGCGAGTTCCGCTGGGAATTTTGACCCCCCACTTGAACCCCATGCTCAACCTGCTTGCCAAACCGACCCGCCCCCTGATCGCCCCCTCCATCCTGGCGGCTGATTTCGCCCGCATCCAGGCCGACTGCGCCGATGTGCTCGCCCATGGCGCGGACTTGCTGCATCTGGATGTGATGGACGGCCACTTCGTGCCCAACCTCACCTTTGGCGCCGACATGGTCAAAGCCTTGCGCAATCACTTCCCCGAGGCGTTCCTGGACTGCCACCTGATGGTCGAGCGGCCGCAGGATTATGCCGAAGCCTTCGCCAAAGCCGGAGCCAACAGTTTCACCTTCCATGTGGAAGTCTGCGACACCTGCCGGGGTGCCGCCGGCTTGGACGGCTTCAAACTGATTGAAAAAATCCGCGCTCTGGGCATGCATCCGGGCATCGTCATCAACCCGCCGACCGCGGTGGAAACCCTGTCCCCCTACCTGCCCTTGGTGGACATGGTGCTGGTGATGAGCGTCAACCCCGGCTTTGGCGGCCAATCCTTCATCCCCGAAACCATGGCCAAGGCCCGCGCCATCAAGGCGCAACTTCGCCCCGACCAACGGCTTGAAGTCGATGGCGGCATCAGCCCCGCCACCTTTGGGCTCGCGGCGGCGGCCGGCATTGATGTGATGGTGGCCGGTTCGGCGGTGTTTGGCGCCAAAGACCGGGGTGCCGCCATCAGCGCCTTGCGCCAAGCGGCAAAATAACCCGATCTTCGCTACAATCCGCGTCCCGTTCATTGCCTCATGGTGTAACGGTAGCACAGCAGATTCTGATTCTGTTTGTCGGGGTTCAAATCCCTGTGAGGCAACGCAAGCCGCCGTTCGAGCACTCTCGGCGGCGGCTTTTTTTCACCCGCACCCCCAGCCCCACCCCCATGCCCTACGCCCTGCTCAAAGAAAAAGGTCTGACCCCCGACACCCTGGCTGAAGCGAAAAAGCTGGTGCTGGCCAAGGCCGCCACCAGCGCGGAGCACGCCAATCTGCCCTGCGTGGTGGTCGGCCTGTCCAAAAAAGCCGGCGCCCAGGAAATTTTCTGGTTCACCACCGCCGCCACCGGCACCGAGGGCTTGGCCTTGGCCGCCGATACGGTGGTCGGGTTCTACGGCTACCTGATCAAGCGCAACATCAAGTTGGAGGCCCTGCGCGGCTTCGACATCACCACCACCACGCTGTCGGACGAGGAAGCGACGCGCTCGGCCGACCTGATCGCCAAACTGAAGGAATTGTCGGATGATGAAAAGTACGCCAACTTCGTCGAGTTCATCGGCAAGCGCGATTTGACCCCGCGCTACAAGTCGCGCGGACGCTGATCAAAGTGGCGGCGGCAGTTTGCCGCCGGCAAAAGAACAGCCTGCAAAACAAGGCGCGCCGAGATTTCGGCGCGCCTTGTTCATTGGATGCCGCAGCGACGGCGGCAAGCTGCCGCCGCTACTTTGCTTCCGCCTTGCGCGCCAACTGGCCGCAAGCGGCGGCGATATCGGCCCCCAGCGAATAGCGCCGGGTGGCGGGAAAGCCCGCATCCTTGAGCGCCTGCAAAAACACCCGGAAGCGCTCGTCGGGCGTGGGGCGCAGGATGAGGGTTTCCTGGTCCAGCCGCACCCCCGGCGTGGCGTCAATCGCGTTGTAGGGAATCAAATTGACATGCACGCGCAGCCCGTGCAGGAAGTCCTTGAGGGTTTCCAGGTCATCCAGCGTGTCGGTCAGGCCGTCGAACATCAGGTACTCGATCATCACCTCGCGCTCTTGCAGGCGGTTCAAGGCCTGGATGGCTTCGCGCAACGGCTCCAACGGATGGCTGCGCGCCATCGGCACCAATTTCTCGCGCACTCCCTGGCGCACGCTGTGCAGGCTCAAAGCCTGCCCCACTTTGGGGAAAGCCTGCGCCAGCCGCACCATGCCCTCGGGAATGCCGGAGGTGGACACCAGCAGATGGGCATCCGACAGATGGAAGGCGCCCTTGGTGCCCAGCTCATGCAGCACTTCATGCAGCACTTCCTCGTTGTGCATCGGCTCGCCCATGCCCATGAACACGATGTTGCGCGGTTGGCGTCTTTCAATGCGCAGAATTTCGCCGGCCTGCACCACCTGGTCAAGGATCTCGGCGCGCGTCAGGTTGCGCAGGCCCTTGAGACGGCCGGTGGCGCAGAACACGCAGCCCACCGCGCAGGCGGTTTGCGACGACAAGCACAGGGTGGTGCGGCCGGTTTTGGCCCGCAAAATCACCGTCTCGATGCGCTTGGCATCGTCGGTTTCAAACAGCAATTTGCTGGCGCCGTCCAACTGCGAATCGCGGCGCTCGGCCAGCGTCAAATGATGGAAGCGCACCTGCTCGCGCACCTCATCATGCACCCGCCCGGGCAATTCGGCCAACACGCCGTCGATGCCGCGGAAAGTGCGCATCATCGCGGTGCGGACGCGGCGCATCTCATGCGGATAGAGGCGCAAGTTTTTGCGCAGGGTTTCGAGGGCGAGCGGGTCGTGGATGGAAACGGGCATGGCGGGATTATCCCTCCCCCATCTGATGCATCAAAATCGCCGCGCAGGCCGCCACATTGAGCGAATCCATGCCGGCGCGCATCGGGATCACCACCTGGGTGTCGCAGGCCGCCAAATGGCGCTCGTCCAGCCCGTAGCCCTCCGGCCCCATCATCAGCGCGGTGCGCGTGGCCGGCCGCCATTTTCGCGCATCAATCGCTCCCGGCACCAAGGCCGCCGCCACCACCTGCGCTCCGGGGTGGTGTGCCCGCCATTGCGCCAGCAACGGCAATACTTCGTCGGCCGCAAACACCGGAATCCGCCACGCCGCCCCCATCGACACCCGCACCGTGCGCCGATGGAAGACCGACGGGCCTTTGCCCACCAACACCGCGTCCATGCCCAACGCCGCCGCCGAGCGCAAAATCAAACCGAGATTCTCCACCCCGTCCAGATGCGGCAGCACCACCAGGCGCTTGGCTGCCAACAAAGTTGAAATGGGTGGCGGCTCCGGGCAGGCCACGCAAGCCAGCACCCCGCGGTGAAAGGCGTAGCCGACCAGCGATTCCAGCTCTTTTTTGCCGCCGACATACACCGGCACATCCGGCGGCAGTTGCGCTTTGATATCCGCATAAACGGATTCAGTGACCACGACGGAAAGCAGGCGCAAGTTGGAGGCCAAAGCGCGCTCCGCCAAAAAGCGGCCTTCGCAGATGAAACACGGCACACCCTTGGCCGTTTGCGCCACGCCGGCGTGGCCATGCATCTCGCGGTAAGGCGCGAGGGCGGGGGCATCGGGGGTAAAGGGGAGGATGGGCATGGGGGATTAGCAAGTCCTGAGTGCGGACTCAGGAGATGAGCGTGTCGCCCGCAATTGCGCCAACCGAGACTCGTTTTTGTAAATTGATGTCTGGAAACTCTATCAGATGCACGGAACGCACAGCGC
>CAZVNU010000031.1:971-13577 GCA_964628335.1 uncultured Phycisphaeraceae bacterium | reverse complement strand
ATTGGGGTTGGAGCGGACGCGCATAGCCGCCGCGTCTTTTTGGCGCCAGCCCTGTTTCAATACCGCACCACCGCGTTGATCTCCACTCCGTCCGGCAAATGGCGCCTGCCATTCAAAGCCAGCAGTTCCACCAACACCGAGATGCCCGCCAGATCACCGCCCAATTCGCGGATCAGGCGCACGCCGGCATCGAGGGTGCCGCCGGTGGCAAGCAAGTCGTCGGCCAGCAGCACCCGCGCCCCTTTGGGGAAGGCATCAGTGTGGATTTCCAGCTGGTCGGTGCCGTATTCCAAGGCATAGTTGGCGCTCACGGTGGCGGCGGGCAGCTTGCCCGGTTTTCTAAGCGGCACAAAGCCGGCCCCCAGTTCGCGGGCCAGGAGCACGCCGAAGATGAAGCCGCGGCTCTCGGCCCCGCACACCAGGTCGATTTCTTGGCGGCGAAAAGGCAGCGCCATTTGCGCCGCAGCCTCTGCCAGTGCCTCTGGATTGCCCAGCAGCGGGGTGATGTCTTTGTACAGGATGCCCGGCTTGGGGAAGTCGGGAATGTCGCGGATGAAGGGGCGCAGGTCAAGCATGGCGGGGAGTGTAGGCGGTTTGCCCGGTGTGCCTGCCGGTTGCGCCGCGGCGTGCAAGTGCTGCATGATGACGGCCAAGGTCATTGGATGGCGTGAAGCGCAAGTCGTTTTTCATGAACATCCAAGGCGCATCCAAGGCGCATCCAAGGCGCATCCAAGGCGCATCCAAGGCGCATCCAAGGCCACCTGTCGGGCTCGAACCGACGACCTGTGCTTTACAAAAGCACTGCTCTACCAACTGAGCTAAGGTGGCAATCAAGCCGAATCGGCTGCCAAACCGCGCGCCCCAAGGCTGCGCGCGGGGCGGGAAGGATACAAAAAAAACGCCCCGCATGAGTGCGGGGCGTCATCAGCCGCTGATCGGATTTGAACCGACGACCTATGCTTTACGAAAGCATTGCTCTACCACTGAGCTACAGCGGCGGGGGCGGAGATTCTAGCGTTGCCCGGCGTACTTGTAAAAGACGCCAGAACCTCCAAGTAGAATCCGGCGATGGATTCTTTGACGCCTGCCGCGTTGGTGTGGGATGAGGGAGGCCGCCCACTGGCGCCGGCCTACGGTGACATCTACGGTCCGCGCGAAGGCGCCCGCCAGCAAGCCGAGCATGTGTTTGCCGGCGGCAACCGCTTGGCATCGCGCTTTGCCGCCTTGGCTGGCGGTGATTTTTTCACGCTGGGCGAAACCGGCTTTGGCACCGGGTTGAATTTTTTGACCGCCCTGCGGGTATTCGGGCAGGCGGCGCCGGCCCACACCTGCCTGCATTTTGTCGCCGTTGAAAAACATCCGATGACGGCGGACGAAGCGCGCCGCGCGTTGGCCGGCGTGGCGGAACCGGCCGCGATGGAATCGTTGCTGGCCCAGTGGCCTCCGCCCTTGCCTGGCACCCACCGCTTGATTTTCGCCTTGGACCACGGACGCAGTGCCCACCTCACCCTGCTCCACGGCGAGGCGGCGGATGTGTTGGCCAAGGCCGATGTCGGCCGCGGCGTGGACGCTTGGTTCTTCGATGGCTTCAGTCCGCAAAAAAATCCGGCCATGTGGAGCGCGGAAGTGTTCGCGCAAGCCGCCCGGCTCTCGCGCGCAGGCGCGACCTTTGCCACCTGGGCGGTGGCCGGGCAAGTACGCGCGCATTTGACGGCGGCCGGTTTTGCCTGGGGAAAACAGCCCGGTTTTGGCAACAAGCGCGAGATGTTGGCAGGGGTGTTTTCCAATGGAAGCGACAAGATGCCGCGCCCATGCAAAACCGCCCTGGTCATCGGCGCCGGCATATCCGGCTGCGCCATCGCCTGGTCGCTGGCGCAGCGCGGCGTGCAAGTCAAGTTGGTGGATGCCCATGGCATCGGCCAGCGTTCATCGGGCAACGCCCAGGGTTTGGTGCAGCCGATGTTCTCCGGGGTGGACACCTTGGAGGGCGATTTCGCCCGCGCCGCCTTTTGGTTCAGTGTGCGGCGGTTGGCGCAACTGGCGCCGGATCTGTGGCACCCGACAGGGTCGCTGTGGTGGCGCGAACCGCACAATTTTCTGCGTTTTTTGCGGCGGGTGAACAATCTGAATTGGCCGGCGCACTATCTGCGCGGCGTGTCGCAAGCCCAGGCGAGCGCGATTGCCGGCATCCCCATTCCAAGCGATGCGGTGCATTGCCCGGTGGCCGGCTGGGTGGAGCCGGTGCGCTTGTGCGCCCGCTTGGCGGAGCATCCACGGATCACCTTTGAGCGACGCGAGGTCGCGCGCATCCAGGGCGACGAGGCCGATTGGGTGGTGATCGCCGCCGCCGAGCAAGCGCCGCGGTTGGTGGCCTCTTTGGCTGCCGGCGCAGTCGGCGCATCTGGTGCACTTGACTCGCCGTTGCCCCGCTTCGCCCTGCATCCGGTGCGCGGGCAAAGCATCAGCGTGCCGGCGGTGGCGGCGAGTGGTCCCCTGCAATGCGTGTTGCACTTCGGCCATTATGTGGTGCCGGCCCACGGCGGTCGCCACACGGTGGGGGCCACCCACCAAGAGGGTGATTTGGATGTGGTCTGCCGCCCGGGCGATGAAATTGAATTGCTGACGGCGGTGGACGCCGCCTTGCCCGCCTTGGCCGGCATTTGGGCTGATGCCCCGCGCACCACCCGGGCCGGCTTGCGCTGCCAGGTGGCCGACCGCCTGCCGGTGGTGGGCAGTTTGCCCGGCCATCCGCAAGTCGCACTGCTCACCGCACTGGGCCCGCGCGGCATTTCCGTCGCCTTGCTTGGCGCCGAGTTGTTGGCGGCGCAAATGATGGACGAGCCGTTGCCGGTGCCCCAAGCCTGGGCGGAGGCGGTGGGGCCCGCGCGGTTAAAAAAGTAGACGCGGCGGCCCGCCGCGTTTGAAGTGGATGCAATAAAAACAACGCCCGTTTCATTTTGAAGCGCGCGTTGTTTTCAAATGGATGGATCGTGAACGCGGCCAGCGTCCGCGTCTACTTTTTTATTTGGTCGAGAATGGCTTGGACGGCTTTGGCTTGGGGGGAGGTAGGGTCCCAGACGAAACTGCGATCTGCAAAGGCGGCACACTCATCGCGCAAGCGCAGCGTGTGGGTGTCGCCTGCGAGGGTATGCAATGTGAGGGTGATGTGTTGGGTGCCATCTTCCATTTTCGCGATGGGACTTTCCGCCCGCAGGTTGCCCAAGGCGTCGAAGAGCCGGGCGCAATCGGCTTGGGTGAGGTTCGGGTGGTCGGCGTCGTAGGTGCCGTCAGCGCGGCGCATGATCGGGATCGCGTTGACATGGATGCTGGCGATCTGGTCGGGTGCCAAGGCGAGGAGTTGGCGGGGGCGGAATTCGCTGTGGAGAAGTTGGGCCAATCGGGGTGATACTTGCAGCGCATCATTGCGGTCGTCGGGGATGAAAAGCGTTCCCCATCCCGTCGGGTTGATGGCAAGATCAAGGCGTCGGTCATGGTCTGATGCCCGCGCCGTTGCTTCCAACGCGACATCGGAGTTGAATTTTTTGCTGATTTCCGGATCAAGGAATTTCTCCGCCTTGGGCCGGCGCAACGCCCGTTCCAATTCCATCACGGCCATTTCCTCGAACGCACCGCCATCCTTGGCGACCCATTGGCCGTCCTTTTTCTCGAATTCAAATTTCAGTCCGCAGAAACCCTGTTCCAGCTTGATCTCCGTGAGGTCTCCGTTTTCCGGCAACCACCTGATTTCCCGGTCCCGCAATTCCGCCGCGCCCATCAGCAAAGGCGCAAGTTGCGCCTTGGGCACTGAAAAACCGCTGGCATCCCCTTCGCGTTGCACGGCGAAGTTCTCACCGCTTGCCATCAATCGCACTTTTTCTTCACGGCCAAAAGCATCGGTCAGGATGAGTTGGTGTGAAGGCGCGGCGATGGCTGCCGCTTGCTTGGTCCTCAACCCAAACACCGCCCCAAAACTCGCCTCGCCCAATTCCGCGTCCAGTGCAAAAGGCATCGTTTTGTCGGTGAAAACGACTTGACCGTCCTGGTTCAAGGAAAGATCCAGCGTGGTTTTTCCGTCCTGTTCCACCCGCACCCTTCTCACATCCTCCTTTTTCATCAACGCCACCCGCATGTCGCGGAAGAAGTCTTCACCCTTGACCAGCGAGGCGATTTGCTGGGTGTCCACCGTGGCGATCAGGGGCGCGCCTTGGGGCTGGCTCAGGCGGATGAAATAATGGCTGGCGGTGGGGCCGGTGGGGCCGCCGATCTCCAGGCGGGTGGTGGTGCCGCCGGCTTGGGTCAGGGCGAATTGCATGATCGGGCGGTCCAGGCCCAGCAGTTTTTCATCGGTGGTTTCTTGGGGAATTTCCACGATTTTCAGGCCGCAAAGCACCGCGCAATAGGCGTGGAGGGCTTCCAGATTGGCGCGGGGGGCGCCGGGGGCGTCAAAGGTCCAGCCGGTTTTGCCGCGCAGCAGTTGGGCGTGGCCGCGCGGGGTTTGCGCCTCAAGGCGGGTGAGGGACTCCAGCGGCGGCAGGTCGAGTTGAGGGGAAACCAGATTGGCCAAAGGTGGCAGGTTGGCCAACAGGTCGTGCAGGTGGGAACTGGCGCGCAAGGTTTTGCCGCCGGTTTCAAGCAGGCCGATGCCGGCACCCAGATTGGGGCCCAAGTTCAGGCGGGTGGTGCCTTGGGCGGTGGTCAGTTCGAGGCTGGCGGTGGTGGTGGTGTGGCTGATGGGGTCGGCATCCCCCAAGTCTTGCACTTCCTGCAGCGGTGCCAAGATCAACCCCTCGAACTGCGCGGTCTTGAGCGGCAGCACGATGGGGGCGGTCAACTGCCAACCATCGCCGATGCGCTCGAAGGTCAGGGCGTTTTTCCCGGACGGGGCCAGCGTCAGGCGGGTGATGCGGTGGACATCGACCTGCAACTGTTTGAGCAGGGGCGTGCTGGCATCGCCGGCCAGGGTTGGCGTGGGTTGGTCCCACGGGTTCACCTCGCCTTGCGGGCGCAGCAAAAAGGCGGCCAGGCCGACCACGGCGAGGATGACCAGCAAGGTGAGGGTGGTGCGAAAGGACATGGGTTAGAACTTTCTTCGTTTGCCCCACACCAAGAGGCCGGCGCCAGCCACCCCAAGGGGCAAGCCGGCCAACAGCAGCCAGCGCAGGGTGGTGTGCGTATGGCTTGAGATGGGGCCGATGCGCCGCACATCCTGCGAGCGGGCGCCGGGGGCGATCAGGTCATCCTGGCCGGCCAGCCAATAAATGCCGTTGATGAACAATTCGGCGTTGCCCGGCCAGGCCGCAATGCCGCCGGGGAGGTTGGCCGCGCCCACGGCACCCTTGCCGCCGGCGGAGGCGAAACCGAAGGTGGTTTTTTGATCGGTGGCCCACAGCAGGTCGCCGACGGCGATCAGGCGGACCGGCTTTTTGCCCGGCAATTGCGCTTCAACGGCCATGGCTACCGGGGCGTAGGGGCGGGCGGTTACCGGGTTGTAGGTCCATTTACCATCGCCATGCAGGGCGTCGTAGCCCAAGGTGTACAGGCGTGGCAAGGTCAGGGCCACCAAGGTGTGGGCCGTCACGCCGGCGGGCAAGGGCGCCGTGGGCTGCACCGGGTAGGGGCCTTCGAGGCGCAAGGTCAGGCCTTCAAGGGCGCGGCCAAGGTCGGTGTCCTGCGGATAGTGTTGGAGTTGCACGGGCACCGCCGGCATCGGCTGCATGCCGGGTTCCTGTTCCTCGTGCGCGAGCAGGGTCCAGTTTTGCGCTTCGATGCCGTAGGTCTTGAGCAGGGCGTTGATCGGGTGGCGCGCCGCATAAGGGGTGTTGCCGCCGAGTACTTGGTCGGCGATTTTCACCCGCTCGGGGTCGGGCAAAGGATCGTGGTTGATCAGGATGAAGGCGCTGTCGCCGCAGTCGAGTTGTTTTTGCAAGAAAGCGCAAGTTTTGGCCCGGTTGTCCATCTTGAGGGTGGCGGGCTGCTTGGGGTTGGGCTCGCGGAAGGGGCACAGCACCCACACCGTTTTCTGGCCGGGTTGGGCCGGATGCAGCGACAGCGGGTTGCCGCTGGCATCCACCGCTTTGGGGTGCCAAGCGTTGGCTTCCTCCACCGCGAAGTCCATGGCGCGCAGGCGGTCGGCCATGGCTTGGAACAGGCCCTGCTGCCGGCCGTCGTCGGGCGTCAGGGCGGATAGCCAATCGCTTTGTAGAAACACCACGCGCGGCGGCACGGTTTGCGCCAGGCTGACCAAAGCGCCGGTGATCTGTTCTTCGCCGGTGAATTGCTCTTTGCCGGTGTCCTGCACCGCGGCCCCGGCGCGGGTCAGCGCGTCGCTCACGCGGCGCAGCAGGCGGTCGGCCGGCACCACGCGGGCGCGGGTTTCGGTCAGCACCACCAGTGATTCGCCGGTCGCCAGTGCGGCGCGGGCCTGCTCATAGGCGGGGGGAATCACGGTGCCCAGCAAACCGGCGGCGGCGCGGTTGTAGGGCGGCTCGATTTTTTCAAGCATCAGGCTGCTGGCAAAGGCGGCTTCGCCATCGCCCAATTGCGAGGTCAGCGTGTTGCGGCAATCCATCAAATCTTTTTTGGCCGCAATCAGTAGGTTGGAGGAACTGTCGCGCAGATGCAGATAGTCGGGCATCGCATTGGCCAGCGCTTCTTTGGATTTCTCCACCTGTTTCCGGAGATCCTGCCGCAGGCGGATCAGGGTGTTGACAGTGGCTTTGGCCTGCGCCTGCGCGCGTTCATTGGCATAGGCGGCCCCCGCCAATTGGTCCAGGTTGTTTTGCATCTGGTCCAGCACATCGGCCATGGCCGCCAGATGCCGGTGCGCCAGCGTCAGTTGCTCCTGCAGCGGGGCCATTTCCTTGGCAAACCGCCTGGCCACCTTTTGCTCCACCTCCTGCGCGCCGCTGTGCGCCGAAGCACTGACCGAACGGATGCTGATCTGGCTGCTGGCGCGGGCGTATTCCTCCATCAAGTCTTCCAAGTTGCGCCGGCGGGCGGCGGCCAATTCGGAGGTGTTGCCGGCCTCGTCGCGGAACACCGCGATGATTTCGTGCGGTGCGCCCAATTTGCCCAGCACCCGCTTGGTTTGCGCCGAGAGTGAGTGGGCGCGGGTGGCCGACAAGTCGTAGCGAATGTATTTTTTGACCGCCGGCGGGGTGGCGGCGTATTGCCACCACACCAGCCAATTGACCAGGATGACCGTGGCGGCGGCGGCGGCCACCGCCACCGAGGCATTGAAGCCGAACAACGCGCGGCGCTTGGATTGGGTGTTTTCAGTCTTCATTCAACGCCACCTCCGGCTTTCCAAGGTCTTGACCGCCAGGAACAGAAACAGCGCGATGCCGGAGAGGAAGTAGACGAAATTGCGCACATCCACCACCCCTTTGCCGAAGTCGCGGTATTGCATCTCCACCGACACATAGGCCGCCACCGTCTGCCATTTGGCCGCCAAAAACGGCGCGTCTTTGATGAAGGACAGCCCCACGCCCGGGATGCTCAAAATGAACACCGTCACCAGAAAGGCCACCACCTGGTTCTGGGTCCAGGCCGAAGCGAAAATGCCCACCGCCAGATACAGGCCGCCCACCAGCAGCAAGCCGGCCAGCCCGGTCAGGGCCGGTCCGTAGTCCGGGCTGCCCACCATTTCGAGCGTGAATAATTGCATCAGCAGCGGCAGCAGCAGCACCGCGAAAAAGCCCATCGCCCCCAGCCATTTGCCCACCACCACCTGGGTGTCGGACAAGGGACTGGTCATCAGTTTCTCAAAAGTGCCGGTGCGGAATTCTTCCGACAGCAGGCGCATGGAAACGGCCGGGGCAAGGAAGGGCAGCATCCACAAGGTGGCGAATTCCAAAGTCGGCCGCAAGGTGGCGGGATCGCCGGGTTGCAGGCCTTTGACGAACCAGATGGAGGTGCCGATGGAAAACACGCACAGCACCACCCAGGCGAGGGGGGGAGGGATTAAGTTGAAAAAAAGGTGTTATTTTGAAGGCCCGTTGGGCCGGCGTTGACTGCTGTCGGCAAGGCCTTTCATCGTTCCCCCTTCACCCCATCCCCCGCCGTACTCGCCACAAAGAAATCCTCCAGCGTCGCCGCCTCTTGGCGCAACTCGCGCAGGGGGAGTTTGGCTTCTGCCAGCGCGTGGGCGATCGTTTGGCGCAGGTCGGCGGTGCCTTTGGGCAGCACGATGGCGCGGGTGATGGTGGGGTCCGACGGTTCGGGGGTGACGGTTTTGACGCCGGGGATCCGGTTCAAAACTTCCAGTACTGCCGCCTCGCCGCCCACCGCCTCCACCAACACCGGCGCGCCAAGCGAGGCGCGGTGGCGCAGGTCGGCCGGGGTGCCGGCGGCGGCCAGGCGTCCGTTGGCCAAAATCACCACCATGCCGGCGGCCTGCTCGATCTGCGGGATGTAATGCGAAGACAGCAGGATCGTGTGCCTGCCCTTCAATTCAAAAATCAAATCGCGGAAGGCCAGCATCTGCGCCGGGTCCAGGCCGCTGGTGGGCTCGTCCAAGATCAGCACCTTGGGTTCATGCAGCAGGGCGGCGGCCAGGCCGGCGCGTTGGCGGTTGCCCTTGGACAGGGTGCCGATCACGCGGGTGTGGATTTTTTCCATGCCGCATTTGGGAATGAGGTCGGTGATGCGCTTGCTGCGCTGGTTGCGGCTCATGCCGTACAGTTGGCCGACGAAGTGCAGGTATTCGCCGACCCGCATTTCGGGGTAGAGCGGATTGGATTCGGGCAGGTAGCCGATTTGCCGTCTGGCGTCTTCGCTTTGGGCCAGGATGTCGAAGCCGGCGATGCTGGCCGCGCCCGAAGTAGGCGGGTGGAAGCCGGTGAGCATTTTGAGGGTGGTGCTTTTGCCGGCGCCGTTGGGGCCCAGAAAGCCACAGATTTCACCCTCGGGCACGGTGAAGGACAAATCCTCGACGGCGGTGAAGGCGCCATAGCGTTTGCAAAGGTGGCGGCAGTCGATCATGGCGGGTATTGTCGGGCATGGGGAGCCGGATGCAAGCGGGCCGGCCGGAAATGTGGATGAAAAAACACCCGCCGGCCGGCGGGTGTTTTGACCGGGTGTTTTTTCAAGGGCGGCTTATTTTTTCGCCGGCAGCAGGATCACCGAGGAATCCACCCGCACACCGGCGGCGTCGGTCCAGCCCTGGGTGGCGGTCATGCTGAACATTTCATCCACCTGCTCGGCGGTGGGCAGGGCGGCCAGCAGGGCGCCCATCATGGCCTGCTCAGTTTTCTGCTTGTCGGTGGTGGCGTGCTTGGCGACTTCCGCTTCAGCGTTTTTCAGGGTTTTGAGGGCGTTTTTGGTTTCCGGGCGCATGTCACCGTAGACATGCAGCCAGGCGTCGCGCAGCGGCATGACCGCCCGGCAGTCTTCCAGCAGGTGGTTTTGTTTGCCGGTGCTGTTGAGGCCGGCGATGGCGGTGCGGGCGGCGCCCTCGCCAAGGCCCAGCACCAGGCCGTTTTTGCCCAGGAAGAAGCCGGCCTGCAGGTCTTTGGCCTCGGGCTTGTTGGCAAAGCCGTTGTAACCCTGCTCCTCGGTTTTGACGAAGGTTTCGTTGGCGCCAAGGTTGCGGCCGATGGCCTCCATCACTTTGCGCCACACTTCGGGGTTGGCGTCCTGCCAGACCAAAGCGGCCTTGGTCTGGGCAAAGGAGTTTATTTGGCGCATGCCGCCGGCTTTGGGGTTTTCGGCAGCCTGCGGTGGCGCCAGGTATGAGAGGGCGCGGTGGGTGGTGCCAAAGGCGGCCAGCACATCGCGGATTTTGAGGCCGCCCAGTTGCGAGGCCAGGGCGCCGTTGGCCATGGCCACGCCGCCGTCGATTTCGGCGGCGTTTTCTTCGGTGGGGGCGGCGGCTTTGATGCTGTCGATCACCACATCCATGGCGGCGGCCAGGTCGAAGTTGTATTGGGTGTACTGCACGACTTCGGCGCCGACCCAGGCCGGCACTTCGGGGGCGGTCTGTTTCTGGTCGTACAAGCGCAGCAGGCCGCGGCGCGGGGCCGGGCAATCCCAGCCCAGGCGGGATTTGAAGTGGCCCGGGTCGGAGGTCAGCGCAAAGGCCAGCGGGCCGGCGCCATCGAGGCCAAGGCCGTTGATGAGTTTGTCGGCGGCGGCGGCTTTGCCCGGATTGTCCTGCAGATAGGCGGTTTTGCCCAACTGCACCAGGGCCGGCACATCCAGCAGCACCTGCGCCAGAGGCAGGGTGCCTTGCTCGGGGGCCATCACGGCGCGCACGGCCGGGGCTTTTTGCAGGCGCTTGGAAAAGGCGCCGGTGCCGGGGCGGGTCTGGGCGGCGGTGAAAACGCCCATGGCGGCGGTGGCGGCCTTCTCCACGCCGGCCAGTTCGACCGGATTCTTGACATCGCCAGCGGTGATGCCCACCAGCAGGTAGCCGCCGCTTTCGCTGACGAATTGGTAGCGGGGCTGGGTACCCCCTTGGCCGCCGCCGATGGGGCGGGCGCGGGCGAGTTGTGCCGGCTGCACTGCGGCGCGGAAGGATTCGCCGTCGATCTCTTCTTCATCTTCGCCCTCGGGCGTATTCACCTGCTCGGGGCGCGCCGGCTGGATGAACTTGGGCGCTTCGGCCGCCTTCCACTCGCCCACCGTCAAGCGGGTCATGCTTTTATCAAGGTCGGTGCGCACGATTTTTTCATTGCGCGCCTCAAGCACTTTGGGGTCCAGGATCGCCGCTTTGAATTTGGAGGCCAAGGGCTGTCCGCAGCCCGACCAGAGCAGCACCATCGGCATCGGCGCGTTTTTGGCGGCGGGATTTTTGACCATCACCAGGGCGACGCCGAAGTCATGCTTGAACAGGGCGGCGAGGTCTTCGTTCTTGAGGTTGAGGCGGCCCATTTCGGCGCGAAACTTTTTGAATTCGCCCTTGTCGTCGTTTTTCTCCAGCGCCGCCCACAGCGGCTCCCAGCGTTTGGGGTCGTTGAGGAGTTGCCCCAAACGGGTGGTTTTGGCCATGGATTGGGCCCATTGGTCGGCATCGGGCAGCACCAGGGCGCCGACGGTTTCTTCCGGCAGGCGGTCAAGGGCGCTGCCTTGCTGGGCATGGGCGGCGGAGGCGGCCAGCAGGGTCAGGGTGAGCGAGGCGGCGGGGAAGATGTGTTTCATGGCGGTGGCGGATGGAATGGATGAAAAAAATCGGGACGCTGGAGGCGCCTACCGGCCCGCGGGGGCAAGGTTGCGGCAGGCGGCGAAGATCATTTGAGTTTGGGCGGTTCCAGATAGGTCGCGCCGTTTTGCGGCTGGCTCTGGTCGAACAAAAAGGTTTCATGGTGGTCCAGGAATTGGACCAGGTCGGCCACCGGAATGCCAAAGGCCAGGCCCTGGAACTGGGTGGCCCCGGCGCAGGTGACGCCGATGACTTCGCCCCGGCTGTTGAGCATGGGGCCGCCGGAATTGCCGGGGTTGATGGCGGCATCGGTCTGCAGCATGCGCAGGTTGTCCATGTTGCGGTTCACCGAGCTGATGATGCCCTGGGTGACCGAGCGCTCCAGCCCGATGGGGTTGCCGATGGCCACCACCGCATCGCCTTTGGAAAGGTCGTTGACCCCGGCCAACGGCAGGGGGGTGGGGTGGTAGTTGATGGCTTTGGTCTCTTCAAGATCCACCTGCAGCAGGGCCAGGTCGCGCAGCGGATTGAGGGCCACCAGGCGCACTTTTTTCAACTCATGCTTGCGCTGGCCGCCGTTGGCGGATTTGGTGTGGACTTCGACCGTGACCCGCGTCTCCTGCTCGACCACATGGTAGTTGGTGATCAGGTAGCCGCCTTTGCTGATGAAAAAACCGCTGCCAAGGCCGCGCGGGGTGCGCACCATGATGATGGAATCGCCAAAGCGCTCGGCCAGGGCGGCGGTGAGCATGGGCTTGGGGCGGGCGTCGGCGCGGGTCAGGGTGTAAAGCGCATTGGCCGTCGCGGGGGCCGGCTCGTCCTGGCCGTTTTTGGTTTCGGCTTCGACCTGCTGCACTTCGGCGGCCGACAGGCTGAGGGTTTGGCTGCCCAAGTCCACCACCAGGCCGCCGTCGGGGCGGCGGCGCAAAATGTCGGCGCTCACGGCGGCGCCGCTTTTGAGCAGGATGCGGGCGCGGCCGCTGGCCGGGGCGCTGGGCGCTGGCGCGGCGGCGGGTTCTTGGGCGGGGTTGGCGGCCGGCGGCGGCGCATCGGCGCCGGCCAGCAGCGGCAGCGCCGCCAGCAGCGGCAGCAGATGAAGCAGGGCACGGCGTGTGGGCAGGGTGGGGAAGTTCATGGTGTTTGCAACGGGGGAGATGTAGGCGGGAGGGGGCGTTGCCGGCGGTCGGCGCGGGCCGGTTTATTTTTCAGCCGGTGTTTCAGCCGCGGCTTTCAGCGGGTCGCGGCCCAGGTACACGATGAAGCGGTCGTGGCAGGCCAGAATCAAATCCTGGCGGCCGTCGCCATCCAAATCGGCGCCCATGGCCTGGCGCGGTTCACGCGGCAAATCGTTGCCGCGTGAACGGCCGCCGTAGGGGTATTTCTGGTCGGTGAACACCTGCCAGGAAACCCACGGCGCCAGGTCTTTGCCATAGGCGGTCAGCAGGTGGCGGGCATCGTTGCTGGTG
>CAZVNU010000031.1:0-961 GCA_964628335.1 uncultured Phycisphaeraceae bacterium | reverse complement strand
TTCCTCGTTGCCGTCGCCGTCCAAATCGGCGGCCAGCAGGCGGTGGATGGCGGTGTCGGGGTCGCTGCCGGCGGTCTTGGAGGTGTCCAGCACGGCATCGGCCTGCAGCATCAGGTCGGAGCCTTCGGACAAGCGGGCCAAGCCGGTGGAGGTCGAAAGCAGCAAGCCCAGCGCCGGATCGGCTTGCAGGTTTTTGGCGCCCGGGGCCAGCCGCCACGAGTCGCGGGCTTGCGGCAGGCCGCCTTGGTCGGCATCCAAACGGAAGATGCGGCCGGCCGCCGCGCACAGCGCGTAGCCGCCGGCGCCGTGGCTGTCCGGCGCGTAGCCGGTGATGGCCAGGTTGTCAGGCAGCATGACCTGGTCCACCGGATTGAGGTCGCCGCCCAAGAACTGCACCACGCCGGCGGTCAGGCGCGCGGGGCGGGGCTGGCCTTTGCCTTCACCTTGGGCCGCCGGCAGCAAGAAGAATTCGTCCATCAAGGCGGTGGTCAGGTGGGCGGCGGTGGTTTCTTTGGCCGCTTCGCCGGCTTTGGCGTTTTCCACCAGGCGCGGGGCGGGGGCGTATTGGTCCAGCACCAGCAGGCGGTTGTCGCCGGCGAAAGCCACCCGGTCGGCTTTGTCGAAGGCGCCCAGAAACACGGTTTCCAGCGGGGCTTTTTCGCCGGTGGACCAGACGCTGAGCACCAGTTTGTCGGCGTGGCGCAAGACCCACCAGGTGGTGGTGCCCACCGAGCCCAAGCCCACTACTTTGCCCTCGGTGTGGCCGGCCAGCGGCGTGGGATAGGTCATGCGCGCGCCATCCCAAGCGGTGGCAAACAGGCCGTCGGCGTCTTTGACTTTGAACAGCAGGGTGCCGGGCTTGGCGGCCGGGGCCACCAGCCCTTCGATGCCGGGCAGCACCGGAAAATCGCGCGCCGCCTGCCAGCCCTGATCGCTCAAGGTGAACAGGCTGACCTTGGGC
>CAZVNU010000030.1:12836-13605 GCA_964628335.1 uncultured Phycisphaeraceae bacterium | reverse complement strand
CTTGCCGGGCGCCACCGCCGGCAAGGCAATCAAAGCCAGAGCCAGCAAGCCGCCGACCACCTGCATCAGCGCCACCACCGAGCAGGCCACCAAGGCCAGCAGCAGGGCATGGATCCAAAACACACTGATGCCCTGCAATTTCAATTGCTGCTCATCCACGCACAGGGCCAGCAACTGTTTGTGGAACAGCGCCAGCACCAACAGCAGCACGCCGACCAAGACTGCCAGCCAAGTGGCATGTTCGCTGCCGGCGCACGACAAATTGCCCAACAGGGCGTCCATCAACCCAGTGCGGTTGCCCGGCACCAGGCCGGCCAACAACACGCCGCCGGACAAACCCACCGCCAGCAGGCCGCCGATCATCGCATCCATGCGCCGGGGCGCCTTGTCGTGTAGCCAAGCCAAGGCCAAGGCGCAAGCAAGCGCGGTGGCCAGCGCCATGGCGGTGGGGGATATCCATGCCGGCAGGCTGGGGGCGAAATGGCGCATGGCCATCGCCGCACCCACGCCGAAGATGGCGGCATGCGAAATGCCCTCGCACAAAAACACGATGCGGCGGGTCACCACCAAGGGACCAAGCAGGCCGCAGACCACCGCCGCCAGCAAGCCGGCGATGAAGCTGGGCCACAGCAGGGGGGAGGATTGCAGGTCGGAAAAGAATTGCATCAGCGCGCTTCCTTTTCTTCCATGTCGGCCAGCTCGATTTCCAACGCCTTGGTGGAGATGGCGATCTCGCACATGGAAAGCGCGGTGGAGCAGATGACCGTGC
>CAZVNU010000030.1:8906-12826 GCA_964628335.1 uncultured Phycisphaeraceae bacterium | reverse complement strand
CCGGTGGAAACGCCAAACAGCAGCAGACCGGCGGTGGTCCATTGGAAATAGACGGTGACCATCGAGCACAGCGCCAGCAGGATGGCCAAGGCGCCCAGGAATTGCATGGCCCGGATCAGCCGGATGCGGCGGCGCAAATTGGCGATTTGCGCCTGGATTGGGGCGTAACGGGATTTGGTCCATTCCGCGTGCAGGTCGCGGATCAGTTTGGCCAGGCCCAAAAAGCGGTTGGTATAGGCCAGCATGAGCAGCGAGATCATGCCGAACAACACGGTGGGGGTGGTGAAGGTGAATTCCATGGTTATTTCTCCGGTTCCTGGTGGGCGCAATGCGCCGCGTGGCCATGCACCGGGCAGCAATCGCCGTGGTGCAGGCTTTCCATCTGCGTCTGGTAGGCGTTTTCAATGGCGGCGGCGGTCATGGCATCGGCTTCGTGCACCGACAGCGTGCGGTTGAGGCAGGCCACCCGCGTCACATCGCGGGTGATGAAAGACAGGTCATGCGACACCACGATGATCGGCAACGGCCGCTCGGCCCGGCCGTGCAATTGGCGCAGGATCGCGGTCAAATCTTCGCCGGCGCGCGGGTCGGCGCTGGCGGTGGGTTCGTCCAGCAGCAGCAATTCCGGCTCGCCGGCCAAGGCGCGGGCCAGCAGCACCCGTTGCTTTTGGCCGCCGGAAAGCGCGCCGATGGGGCGATGGGCCAGATCGGCCAGATTCACTTGCGCCAAAGCGGCCAGCGCTTGTTTTCGGTGCGAAGCACCAAACGAAAAACCGAATCGGTTGCGCGAGAGGCGCCCCATCAACACCACATCCAGCACCGAGGCCGGCGCGCTGCCATCAAGCGCCGCGCTTTGCGGCACATAGCCGACCCGTGAGCGGGTCTTTTCAGGGTTTTGGCCGAACAGTTTGACGGTGCCGGCGGTGGGTTGCTCCAAGCCCAGCATCAACTTGAGCAAAGTGCTCTTGCCGCCGCCGTTGGGGCCGATGATGCCGAGGTAATCCTCAGGCGCAATCTCCAGCGAAATGTTCTCCAGCACCGGGACGGGGCCGGCGGGGGTGTCGTAGGAAAAGGCGATGTTTTGGAGGGAGAGGATGGACATGGAGGTAGCGGCGGCATCTTGCCGCCGTAGCCGCGTAGCGGCTGTTTGAGGGGAAGAAAGCGATGGCGGCAAGATGCCGCCGCTACTTTGCATGCGCCTTCACCAGCGCGTTGGCCATCATCCCCAGCAGTTCCGGCGTGTTCTCGGTATTGGGGTCGGCCAGAATCACCTGCGCCCCGACCGCCTTGGCGATGGTTTCGGCTTCGCTGCGGTGGCCTTCTGAACTCAGGAACAGCACCTTGACCCCGGCGGCTTTGGCCTCTGCGATCACCCTGACCAAGTCGGCGTCGGTGGCTTCGTGGTGGTCTTCTTCGATGGCGATCTGCTTCAAGCCGTAGTCGGCGGCGAAGTGGGTGTAGGCGGGGTGGTCGGCGAGGAAGGACACGCCTTGGATTTTGGGCGCGACATCCCGGAGAAGCACCGTGTGGCGGGTGCGCAGCAGTCGTGCCGTTGGGATGCGCGTGACAAAGCCAGTGGCGGCCGCCCCTGAAAATGTGCGATCATCCGGGAGTAGGCCGGGAAACCGGATGTCGAGTGTTTGTTGGATTTTGTCGGCGGAATCAGCGAGATTGCCCAGGCTCATCCAGCCATGTTCGGCGGAACCAAGGTCGGTCCGCGCCGCGTGGATTGATTCCGCCCATCCACTCCCCTCGAATTCCAATCCGCAGGTGAACCAGATGTCCGCCTTGCTGGCCTCCACCATTTCTTTGTCCGTCGGTTGGAATTCATGTCCGCAGCCGCCGCTGCCGGCCAGTGTTTGGATGTCCACCTTGTCGCCGGCGATCTGCTTGACCAACCACGCCGTCGGCGGGTTTGATACCAGCACGCGCGGTTTGGTCGACGCGGCAGGCGCAATTTTTTTCTGCTCGCAAGCGGTCAGCAGGGCCAGGAAGGCAATGGCGAGGGGCGCAAGTTTTGGGGTGATGTTTTTCATAAAGGGAGGGTCGGCTTTAGCCGACCAGTTGGATAGAGGAAGGCAGGTTGTCGTTGTTGTTTGGTTTCATTGGACGGCTACTGATTTTTTCGGTGCGGATTCTGGTCGGCTAAAGCCGACCCTCCGCTCCGCATCCCCCGCAAACCCCATGCACCGTCGTCACCACCGCTTCCACCACAAAATCTTTGGGGGTGGGGGGGCGGCCGGTTTGCGGTTCCAGGCAAAACACCTGCCGGCATACCCGGCATAAAAAGTGGGCGTGGCCGGCTTCCTGTGGGGCGGGGTGGGAGCAATCGCCGCAACCGCAGGCTTGGGCCGGCTCGTAGCGCACCGCTTCATCGGGGATGGCCACCCGCGCCAATTCGCCACTGTCGGACATTTCTTTGACCGCGCGGTAGACGGTGGCGATGCCGAGTCTGGGGATGGCCTTGATCGCCAGTGCTTGCGCCTCGGTCGGGGTCAGGGGCCGGCCGGCGCCGCGAAAGGCTTCGCGGATGGCGTCTTTTTGGCGGGTGGAATTGGACATCATCGAAATGATAGTCGATTATCAAGACAAAAACTCCCTATCCTTCCACCCCTATGTCCCTGGGTCAAAAAACTCTCACTGGTGTTCTCTGGCAAGGCCTGCAAGTACTGGTCACCCGCGCCGCCAATTTGGTGTGCCGCTTGGTGCTGGCCTATCTGCTGGTGCCGCAGGATTTCGGCGTGGTGACGCTGGCGATTTCGGTGTTGGCGATTGCCGCCGTGGTGTCTGATTTCGGCGCCGGCCGTTTGCTGGTGCGGCGCAAAAAACGCTTTGAGCAATGGGTGGGGCCGGCGGCAGCCTTCACCCTGGCTTCGGCCCTGGTCACCGCCGCCGTGGTGTCGGCCCTGGCCTGGCCCTTGGCCCACCTGTGGTTCCGCTCGCCCGAGGTGATGTGGATGATCGTGGTGCTGGCGCTGGATTTGCCACTGCGTGCGTTGATGGTGCCGGCCCGGGTGGGCTTGCAGGTGGAGATGCGCTTCAGGGAAATCTCCCGGGTGCAGATGATTCAGGGCGTGGCGATGGTTTTGCTGTCCATCGGCCTGGCCTTCGCCGGCTTTGGCGGCTGGAGCATGATTTGGCCGGTGCCAGTCACCAGCTTGCTTGGCGTGCTGTTGTTTTGGCGCGTCAAGCCGATCGCCTTTTGGATCGATTTGCGCCTCAAGCGCATCAGACATCTGCTGGCCGATTCGGCCGGCATCGCGCTTTACAACATCGTGGCGCAATTCATCTATTACGGCGACAACCTGATGCTGGGCCGTTTTCAGCACAGCAAGGAGCCTTTGGGCCAATACAACATGGCCTACACCTTGGCGGTGCAGATGGTGAACCTGGTGGCCAACAGTTTGTCGATGGTGTTGTTTCCGGCCTTGGCCTCGGTCAAGCATGACCAAGCGCAATTGCAGGCGGCCTGGCTCAAAGCCATGCGCTTGCTGGGACTGGTGGCTTTTCCGGCCTGTTTGATTCAAATTCCCCTGGCCGACCCGGTGATGCGTTTGGTTTTGCCGCCCAACTGGGCGCCGGCCATCCCGATGGTGCAGGTGCTTTCGTTTGGCGTGGCGGTGCGCGCCGCCGGCGTGTTGGTGGAGCCGCTGATGTTTGCCGCCGGCCGCCTGCGCCTGATGGTGGTGATCGGCGTGCTGCAGGCCGCCGGCGTGCTGGTGGCCGCCGCCATTGGCGCAAAATGCTTTGCCGCAGAGGAAGCCGGTTTGGCGGTGGCGGCGGGGGTGGCCATTGCCTATGCCCTGATGTACACCTACGCCATCATGTTGTGCGCCCGCGAAGTGGGTCTGGCGTGGTGGCGCCCGCTGGTGATTTTGGCCAAGCCGTTTGGCTCGGCCGCCGTGGCCGCCGGCGCGGCC
>CAZVNU010000030.1:5247-8896 GCA_964628335.1 uncultured Phycisphaeraceae bacterium | reverse complement strand
CTCCAGGCCGCGCCGGCGGCCTGGAGTCTGGCGCGTCTGCCCTGGCCGCAGTGGCAGGTCGGGCTGCATGGCCGCACCCGCGATTTGGGCCTGCTGGTCGAATGCGCGGCCATGACGGCGTTGGCCGGCGGGGTGTATGTGGCTTTGGCCCGCCGTTTCATGCGCGAAGAAACGCAGGATTTGCTGCGCCGGGTGCGCAATATGAAAAAGTAAGCCGGGCTGGTTGCGGGAAAAAAGTTGCCCGCTACAATGCCCACCCCTTCGGCTAGATAGCTCAGTTGGTAGAGCACAGCATTGAAAATGCTGGGGTCGCCGGTTCGAGCCCGGCTCTGGCCATAGAAAACCCTCGGATAACTCCGGGGGTTTTTCCTTTTCCTGCGGAAATATCAGGGTTTTTGCGGTTTTTCGCCTCCACCATGGCGACCGCTTCGGCCGTTTGTAAGTCCTTGTTTTTGGAATCCTGCGGGGGCCTTTCTCCCGGATTTTCTCCCGGGCCGGTCTTGAATGCCGCAGCGGTGGCGTAGTGGTCATCCGTGGGGCGCCGGTAGTGGGCGTTGGCGATCTCCTCGGTGTGCCCCATCCAAGCGGACACCACATGGGCCGGAAGGCGGTCGGCCAGTTCCGTGGCGCGGGTGCGCCGGAGGTTTTGCCACGGGGCCGGGTAGTCCACCCCTGCCCGCTTCATGGCCTTGAGCAGGGCGGAGGTCGTCGCGTTGGCGCCTTGGGCGCGGTAATGGGGGAACAGGTAATCCTCGCCGGCGGGCGCGGCCTCTTGCAGTTCAAGCAGGGCGGCTTCTACCTCGGGGAACATCGCGCATTTGCGCCAGGCCTTGCCGGTGGCGTGTTTTGTCTTGTCGTTGGGAATCAGGACATGGCCGGGGGCCTCGGGGGTGCCGAAGCGGACATGCTCCCACTTCATGCCCAAGGGTTCCCGCTGCCGGGTGCCGGCCCAGCGGGCGAAGGCGAACAGGGCCCGCATCTCGGGTTGGGGCAATTCCTCCATGATCCGCAGGGCGTCGTCGTGGTGGACGAAAACGCGGACTTCATCCGGGGCAGGGGGGGAGGATTTGGGAACAGCCTTGTCCGCCCAGGGGTTTTCCTGAATCAGCCGGTGGCGCTTGGCATCGTGGAAGAGGGCCTGCATGGTGGCGCAGCGTTTGTTTGCCGTGCCCTCGGCCAGTCCCCCGGCCCGCAGGTGTCGGTTGAACGCCAGGGCATCGCCGGTGGTGATGGTGGAAATATCCCGATCCTTGCCGAAGAAAGCGCAGGCAGCCCGCAGGGCAAGGTCGTAATGGATGGCGGTGGCAGCGCTCACCGCGCCGGCTTTCTCTTTGATGGCCTCCTTGCAAAAGGATTCCAGCCCCCGGGCCATGCGCCCCTGCGCCAGTCCGGCCTCGGCAAACTTGGCATGGATGGCCGTGGGGAGTCCGACAAGCCAGCCCGCAGCCTCCGCCGGCGCCGGCGTGCCCGACTTGTTGGCGTCCACCAGGTCTTGAATGTAGCCCGCGATCTTGTCCGCCTCCTTCTTGGGCATCTTGCCCATGCGGACGCGCATCGTCTTCCCGGTGTCGGGACATTGCCAGCCGAAACGATAGGAACCGGATGCTTCTTGTTCGATTGCTGCCATGATGTTATTCCTTGCCCCTTGGGGGCGGTGTTGGCACAGGATACCCCGGCGGAAACGCTCCGCCTTTGGAATCCTTGCGCCGTTTGGGTTTATTTGCGCTTCACACTTGGACACACTTGGACACACTTCCCACACTTTGCACACTTCCACAGACTAGGGGAGTGTGGGCGGCTTGCCTGCCGGCAGGTGCCAATGGTGCGCCCCTTTGTACCCCTTGGGTCGGCTACTTGCGCCTAGTCGCTTCAAGGATGATCGGACGGCGTGCTCTCCGTATCCGGCCAGGTCTTTTCCCAAGGCCTGCAATTGAGCGAACGGCATCCCATCGGATCCGGCCGTTAGCAATCCGTTCTTGAGGTGCGCGTCTAGGTCGCCTCCAGGGGCGGCTTCGTCGCCTTCCCCAAGGATGGAATCCCCGTCAATTCCCTCCGGCGCCGGCTCCCATGCCACCTTGGGGTGGTCAGGGTTTGAGGATGGGACAAGGCGGTATCCCAGCCCGTCCTTGTCCGGGCAAATGTTTGCCTTGATCGGGGCCATGAGGCGCAGGGCCTTGTCGTCCTTGTCCTTGGCGACGGCCAGCGCGACGCGAACGGCGGCAGTAAAGGCGATTGATCCGCCGACACGGTACGCGGCCTTCCCGCCGGCGTTCTTGTTCAGGTGCGCCACCATGAGCACGGCGACGCCCAGGCGGTCGGCAAGCAGGCCAAGCGGCGCAAACAGCCCGCGCACCTCGGAATCCTTGAATGAATCCGCATCCCCCAGGTAAGCGGTGATTGGATCGATGACGACAAGGGAGCATTCCCCCGCCTCTTCCCGCGCCTGCTTCACGGCCTCCTCGATTGCGTCAAGGTCGCGCAGCGTCAGGGCCGATTCCTTGGCTTTGCCGTCCTTGCCCCACAGTTTGACGGACTGGACAGCCAAGACATGACGGGGATTTGCGCCGGCGGCGTCAAGGCGCGGGCGGATGGTGTCCGCCAGCCCGTCCTCGGCCATGAGGATGACGACGCCAGCAGGTTTCCGCTTTTGGGCCGAATCGAACGGCCAGGGGTCGCCCGTGGTGATCTTGGCGGCAATGTCGAGGGCTACGGTGGATTTGCCAAGGCCAGGGTCGCCGGCGATCAGGTGAAGTTTGCTCCTTGCGATGCGCCCCCGCCAAAGCCAGTCAATCTGCTCCGGCTCCACATCCGACATGCGGATGATATTGGCCTCCCGCGTCCCCTCCGGCTTCACTTCCTCCGGCTCCTTCACCCCCTCCGGCCAAGCGTAGGGCTCCCTTTCCAGCGCGGCGCCGATGCGGGCCACAATCTCCGTCTTCGGCAGGTCGGCCGCGTCGGCCTTGGGCGGCAGGTCGGACACCTCCACGATGCGAACGATGGGCCGGGGGTTGAGTGCGGCCAATTGCACCAGGACGGCCTTGGCGTGTTTCACCCCGTCTTCGTCGTTGTCGCGCCACAGGATGACGGACGCGCCGGCCAGCGGGGCCCAATCGGTCAGGTGGGCGGCTCCGGCTCCGCCCATGTTCGTGGTGCCGCTGCCGCCGGCGGTGCACACGGCCAGGGCGGCTTTCTCGCCTTCGCAAATGACGATGGGCTCCCCGACGCTCTTGTCGGCCAGCACCTCGGGCAGGCGGAACAGCGGGCGCGGCGCCGGCATCCCCTTGGCGATCCATCGGCCATCCTCCAGCCGGTGCCCTTGGCGGAAAGTCTTGGCGGGCTTCCCCTCCTCCCCGGCCTGCTTCTCAAACCGAAAGACACAGGCCACAGGCGCGGCGCGGTCGGGGCCGTAGGGGTAGGTGGCGGTCAGCGTGTGCCCGTCGGGGGTCAGGGCTTGCGCCATTTCCTCCACGGTGCACCAGGTGCGCTTCGGCTTGTCGGCCTTGGCCGAAGGGGCCGGGGCGGACGCCGGACGCTTGGCGGGCATCATGGCGCCTTGCCTGGTATCCCGCAGCACATATTCGACCGCAGCGGTGGCCTGCTCCGCCGATCCCTGGGGAAGGCCGAGGGCGCGCGCCAGGTCGTTTCCGGT
>CAZVNU010000030.1:3005-5237 GCA_964628335.1 uncultured Phycisphaeraceae bacterium | reverse complement strand
TTGCCTGGTATCCCGCAGCACATCGGCGACGGGGCGGCCTTGCCGGCGGGCTTGCAGGTCGAACACATCGCCGGACGCGGCGCAGGTTGGCGTATGGCAATGGAATTTCCATGCCCCATCATCGCCTTGGAAGATTGAACCGGAGGCGCTCCGGTCATCGTGGAACGGGCAGCGGCAATCCTTGCGGGTGGGGTCGGTGCATCCGGCCAGGCGCAACTCGGCTTCCAGTTTGGCGCGGGCTTGGCGGTGGTGGTCTAGGTGGTTTCTCATTGCGCGGCCTCCTTATCAGCCAGGAATCGCTCGACTTCACGGACGGCGAACAGGTGCGACCCGCTTTTGCCGTCGGGGCCGGTGCGGGTGGAGGAAAGGCGGCCGGCGGCCATGAGGGCGCGGACGGTCGGCTCGCTCACGCCCAGGGCTTTGCAGGTTTCCGGCATGGAAAGGGCCAGGCGCGGCGGGGCGCATAGGGCGGCCTCGATAGCAGCCAGGCGGCGGTCGAAACGGTGGAGGGTGGTGGGGTCAAGCATGGGCGGCCTCCTGAATCTCCGCTTGCAGGCGGGCGGCCTTCGCGGCGTAAAACTCGGTCGCAAGTTTCGCCTGCTGCAATTCCCACTCCGGGGTGGTGGCGCTGCCTTCGGGCAGGTGCTTGCAGCCGGAGGCGGCCCAGGCTTCGATTTGCGCCTTGGGCCAGCGGTGGCAGCGGCCGAAGCGAACGGGCGCGGGGATGAGGTTGTCCCGCACCAGCCTGCGGGCGTGGCGGACGGACACCTGCATGAGCAGGGCCACTTCCGGGAGTGTGAGGAAGGATGGGGTTTTCATTGTGTCTCCTAAAAATTGCGCGTTGAATGGATGCGCGCCCCCCGTTTTGGGGGTTACAGGCAGCAGTTCAAGTCGGAGTAGGCACAGGTGAAAAGTGCGTTTCCATTTTCTTCGCGCTTCACCATCGCGTTGAACCCTTCATCTCCAACATCCGTACAAGGGCGCTTCACGGCATCGGCCAACGCGATCTTCACGACTTCCTTTTCAAGCATTTGTCCTTCAACCAGAATCGCAAGGATTGCGGTTGCTTGATTGAGTATCATGTAGCGCTCGGATCGGGTGTTTGCGTAGGCAATCCGATCAGTGAAGTATTCCAACACTGCGAGGGCGGGGGCGGTAAGAACGGTTTCCATCGTGTCTCCTTTGTGGAGGCGGAAGGCGCAACGATTGCGCCTGAACGATGGAAATTCTGTTGGCACTCAAACCATGGAAGGCCTTGGTTTGTGAACACCTATTGCATGGAGACGCAAAAAGGGCCGTCCTCATGCAAGGAAGGCCCTTTGAAAAACTTCACAAACCAAAGAATGCCGAGTTTGAGAACGCTTAGTTTGTGGCGGGATACTAGTTCGCGTCATTCTATTTCCGGTGTTTCACCACCCGACTTCGCATTGTGTTCCACTCGGGGAAAGTTCCTTGTTTTTTATCCCACACCAAAGACTTGTCAATCCGATTGAATGCAGCCCGCGCACCTGCCTTCAAGTCAGAATTTGAAGATCGGCACTTTTCGACAAATTTCCGAAGGGAAATACCATCTGCCTTCGCTTGTTCCTGCTCCGTGAGCAGGGCGTCTTCATCGTATTTTTCTTTTTCTTTGCGCTCTCCTTTTCGCTTTCGTTTTCCGCCTCGCCCATCTTTCCCTTCCGCTGCCGGCGCCAGCGCGGCGACCGCCGGAAACTTGCCCAGTTCACGCCCAAGATTCTCGACACAGTAGGCGACGATGCGATCCCTGTTCCCGTCTTGATGGCGAACCTCTTTCACCGCGCCGGGGTTTTGTTCGCCGATGGCACAAACCAAGGCCTCGGTCGGCAGTTCGTAGCGCAACTCCTCCGGAAGCAGGGATGCACAGTCGCGTTCCTTGATCTCACCGTCTTTGTCTATCAGGCGAAGGAGGAACAACGGATCCTTTTCGCTCAACAGCGCGGCGGCATTCTTTCCGGCGAAAACACACACGCCCCCAGGCGGCAGGCCTTGGGCTTTTCCAGTCCAGTCAAACGGGCGCGCATCTGGCGGGAGCACATCGGCCTTCACAATGGCTACAGAATCAGCCCCAGGGATAAGGGAGGCAATCGTCGGGAACGGAATTCCATTCCCCTCAAGTGCGGCGACTCCAATCTTGGTTTGGTCTCGCCAGTTAAACCCCAAGGCAAAACGGCGACGGGGCGGCAGTGCGGCAGGCTCCGCCGCCTTCACCAT
>CAZVNU010000030.1:0-2995 GCA_964628335.1 uncultured Phycisphaeraceae bacterium | reverse complement strand
GCTGGGCCGGCTGGATGCCCACGATCGGCGTCTCTTCCTGCGGTGGTCCCTGGGTCAGGACCACTCCCGCCTGGCTCGCACCTGCTGGAAGGGCCTGACCGGACTTGGCTCCGCCGCCTTCACCATCTCATGCAGGCGATCCATGACGGCGGCGTAGTCTTCTATGCGCCGTCCTGTTCCTACGGCGTGTCGAATATGACGACGAATAACCGGCGCATCGGGCGGATCAAATACAGTGGTTTGCCCATCGCCAACCTCTCGACCTCCTGGAAGTGCGGGATTGGTTTGCGCCAAATGCATGGCGATTGAGCCCCATTGGAGCATCCAAAGGGCATCTTCCACCCTCGGCCATGCGCAGGGTTCAAGTCCGCCCAAAAGCGGCTCAAACCTGGGAAACTTGGCGCGGACACACAATGAATAGAGACGCGCAGCGGCTGCGCAGACCCCGGTGATTTCGCGCTCTTTTTCATCCGGCGTTCCATTCCACGAATGTGCTCGGCGCAAGCGTTCCGCCAGTTTGTCGAATCGAATCTCTTCCATCGTGCATCCTCAAACAAAATCCCCCGGCGATCAATCCCGAGGATGCGGGGGGATCATCCGGGGGCGCTCCGGGGATCAGCCGGCGCGTTGCTTGTCGAATTTTACCCATCATTCCCGTCTTTTTTCAGGAATTCCGATGGCCACCAACACTTCCAATTGCCTCAAATTCTTTTTGCGGCGCCACCCGGGTAAACACCGCCATTGACATTAATCGACCTTGGCCCTGTCAGGCGACAGAATGAGTCTCACCTTATTGGGAAACTCATTTTCTTTTTTCCCTTCAGCCCTTTGGGCCTCCGTGAAATCAGAATTGAACTTGTAGGTGAAAACACCGGAGCCCCAAGGCATGGTCCCATTAATCACCCGATTTTTAACATCAGCGGTCTTCCATGTCCCCGTCTTTCTGTGTTGTGGGAAGACAACTCGCCCATCCGCTAAAAAAATGATCGTTTGCGCCTCCCACCAATTCCATGTCGTTCCAAGGATTTTTTTCTCGATGTCGTTTCTTGCCGCCAGTTTTCCAGACTGAATGTCCGCTTGTGTTGCCTTCATTTCCTTTCCAACAAAAGCCGCCTCATTTGCCGCCTCATTTTTCTCTTTGGCCTCCCGCGCCTTCTTCAATTCCGGATGGAGTATCTCCATTCCGGCTTCATGCAGTTTTTCGGGACGGAATGCCCACAACTTCTTGACCGTTCGTTTGGCACCACTTGCCCCGATATAGGAAAAACTCCCGGACTGAACCAGCGCAATATGGGGGGATGCCCATGGCGCTTTGTCCACAAGTCCATTCGTGCTTTCCAAGCCAACAATTGCCACGGTTTCACGGTCGTCTATGTTTCGGACGGCGCCATTGGCTATCGCCCACTGCGATGCCAAGACCGTGTGGTCATCAATCACCTGTTCACAGCGCATGCCGTGGAAGCCCACATCAAACGGCCCGGGATGCTCTACGCCGCCATTGTCAGCGACGATATTGGGAATGGCTGCAATCCAAGCGGCCGGCGCCCCCGCGGATTTCCCCACATAAAAATGATCCCCTGAAATTTGCGCCGTTAGATCATTGAGTACAGCGCGAAATTTAGGTGTTGGCTTCCCGAATACCACGGTGCCGCGCAGATTATTTTGCATGGCTGCCAGCATGGATTTTTTGGAGTTGGCATATGCTTTTGCGTAGTCCTTGGCCGCGGTGGAAAAAACTTCGTCCGCCTCACTCCGTTCTGTAGTTTTTTTCGCGACCTCGCCTGTTTTTTCGCCGCTTCTCGCTTCAGGCTTCGTTGGTTCCGGCCTTGCAGTTGGCGCATCCTTTTCCGCCAACTGGCGCTTCAAATCCATGACTTGCTTTTGAAGGGATGCGATCACCTCATCTCTGGACTGAATTTTGTCCTTGAGAGTGCGCACATCATCCTGCGCATGAACAGGAACCGAGGCACAAAGCACAGAGGCGGCGAGGGCCGAGGCAAGCAACAATCTCGGGTGAATGTTTCGCATAGAGGGCAACCATGGAAAGAGGGAAAAAAGAGGGGCGACGCAGTGTGCCAGCCCTCGGGCCCTAGGACGCCCATAGCAAACACAACCACGCCGCCCCATCGGGCGACGGTCGGTTTGCTATGGCAACGAATTTCCTAGGTTCGAGGGCCAGCCAGAGACCGTCAAGTCTCATTTTCAGTTGTCATCCGGCCTTGGCAGGCCGGCATGGAGTTCCAACACCGACCACTGTACGCCGCCCCCTCGACTTACGCAAGGGGCCAATCAGTTCTACCTACCGTTCATTTTCCGATACAAACCGAGCATTGTTCTTTTCTCCTCCAAGGACAGGCGCGCCAGCTGCTCCTTTCTGGCTTGCTCTTCCTTGGCCGCGTCATGGTTGCCGATGGACGCCAACACTTCCAACTGTTCATCCGTCAAGCTGGACATGTCGATTTTCTGGCGATCCTCGGGCTCCGGACTGTTTGCCGCCGCCTCAAAGTCCTTCTGCGGTGCCACCCGGTCCAGGATCAATTTGGCCGAGTACACATCCCCGGCTTTGGCCTGCCGCAAAAGCGTGCCCACAATCTCGGCCACATCCTCGGGCTGCACCGTCTCCATGAACGCCTGCCGGATGGCCATGGCATGGGCGGCATGGGGAAACTTGCGCCCCTTGGATGCGGTGTTGCCGGGAAGAAAGCGGCCGGTGGAAGCATGGCGCTCGCCGTTGGCAATCGGCAGCATCGGGTAATCATCCGCGACTTGGGGCTTGTTCATGGCTTGCGCCTCTTGGCGGGGGTTCGCAATGGGGGCGGCCTCGGGGATCAAACCGGCCGTGGGGTGTTTTTACCATGCTCCCTTGGATGCGGCCTTGCTTGAGAGGTTGTCCACACTGAACCTAAACAAGACAAAGTAATCCTTTTATCCGTTCCAAAACACTTTTTCGTACTCCTCCGTAAGGGGAGCGGCGCGAAAGGTCGCCCAGGTAGTA
>CAZVNU010000029.1:7806-13651 GCA_964628335.1 uncultured Phycisphaeraceae bacterium | reverse complement strand
TGACCCGCCAGCCCTGTGTTTTGTCTGGTCGGCTAAAGCCGACCCTCCCTCTTATCCCGCAAAACGCCGATGCAATTCGGCGTAGTGGCCGTTTTGCGCCAGCAGTTGCGCATGGGTGCCGCGTTCGACGAGCTGGCCGTGGTCGAGCACCAGGATCACATCGGCTTCGCGGATGGTCGAGAGCCGGTGCGCGATCAGGAATGAGGTGCGGCCCATGAGCAGGCGCTTGAGCGCCTCCTGCAGGCGGGCTTCGGTCAGGGTGTCCACGCTGGCGGTGGCTTCGTCGAGAATCAGCAGGCGCGGGTCGGTGAGCATGGCCCGGCAGAAGCAGATGATTTGGCGCTGGCCAAGGGACAGGCTGTGGCCTTTTTCGCCGACCTGGGTGTTCAATCCTTCCGGCAGCGCTTCGAGCATATCCAAGACGCCAAGGGTTTGGGCGGCGGCTTTGACTTCGGCCTCGCTGGCCTGGGGGCGGGCCAGGCGGATGTTGTCGGCCACCGAGCCGGTGAACAGGAAGTTGTTCTGGGTGACCACCGCCATTTGCCCGGCCAACGAGGCGCCCGACACCGAGCGGGTGTCGCGCCCGTCCACCGCCACCGAGCCGGCGGTGGGCAGGTAGAACTTGAGCAGCAGGTTGGCGATGGTGGTTTTGCCGCTGCCGGTGTGGCCGACCAGCGCCACCATTTGGCCGGGCGCGATGTCGAACGACACCTCGCGCAAGACCGGCACATCGGGGCGGTAGGCGAACGACACCTTGTCGAACACCACGCGGCCCTGGATCGAAGCGATGGGGGAGGCATCCGGGCTGTCGAGCTGTTCGGGCGCGCGGTCCAGCAGGTTGAACACCCGCTCGGCGGCGGCCATCGAGGTCAGCGCTTCGTTGTATTGCTGGGCCACGATGCGCAGGGGGTTGATGAAGGCCGGCAGGGCGAAGGCGTAGAGGATGAGCGATTTCATCACGCTTTCTTTGCCGCCCACCTGCCCGGCGAAAAAACCGCCGGAAGTCATCTGCCAGGCGCCCAGCGCCAGCACCACGGCCATGATGATCTGGCCGATGAGTTCGACGCTGGGCAGGAACGAGGCGCGCAGTTTTTCGGCCCGCACCATGTTGCCGCCGTGCTCGTCCATCAGCGCGCCGAACAGGCCGGCGTTGATTTGCTGGCGGGCGAAACTCTGGGTCACGCGGATGCCGGCCACCGATTCGGCGGTGGTGGCGGTCATGCGGGAATAGGATTCCTGGATTTTGCGGTGCGCCTCGGACAGGCGGCCGTGGAAGCCCACGCACACCCACCACAGGAGCGGGCTGGCCCCCAGCACCACCAGAAACAACGGCCAGTTGCTGTAGGCCAGGATCACCGCCGCCACCAGCATGTTGCCGCCGGCCACCAGCGAGACGAACAGCACGGTCTGCACGCCGGCGCGCACATTTTCGCAATCCGACGACACCCGGCTGATGATGCGCCCGACTTTGGTCTTGTCGAAATAGGCCATCGGCATTTTTTGCAGATGGTTGAACACGCTGTTGCGCAAATCGCGCACCACCCGCTCGCCCAATTCCTGCGCCAAGCGCATGCGCCAGTACATGGTGAATTGGGTGAACAGCAAAAATCCGAAGAAGATCGAACCCCAGAGCATGATGGCATGCCACTGCTGGTCCTTGATCGGGCCGTTGACCAGTTTGGAGGCGGCCCAATCCAAAAGCGGGATCTGCAAGATGCGCAGGGCCACCGCCGTGATCAGCACCCAATAGAGCCGCGGATAAGGCCGGGTCCAGCGCAAGATGCGCAGCACCAGCGGCAATGACAGCGGCCGCTGTCTGGGCTCATCTTGCGAGCGGTCCAGGTGGGTCAGGGCCAGGCGGGGAGTGGTGGGGGGCACGCTCAAGCTGCAAAAATGCCGCTGGCCTGGCCCCAGTTGCCGCTGAAAACAAAGTCGTCGAACGCCTTGCGCTGGCGCGCGGCGTTTTCGGCCTGACGCAGGTTGTCCGGCAGGTGGTTGGCGCCGGTGGGGTGGCCGATGGCGACGGCGGTGAAGGGCTCGAAGCCTTCGGGAATGCCGTAGGTGGCGCGCACTTTGTCGAGCAGCACGCCGCCCATCTGGTGGACGCACAAGCCCTCGTGGGTGGCCTGCACCGACAGGTTGCCGACCGCCAGCCCCAGGTCGTGGGGCGCGCAGCGGTTGGGATTGTCGTTGTGGGAAAAGCGGGTGGAAATGGCGGTGAGGATCAGCACCGGCGCCTGGCGGGCCCAGACTTGGTTGGGCTCCACCAGGCAGGCGATGGCTTTTTCGTAGCCGGCCGGGTCGGCTTCGCGCCGGGCCACGATGAAGCGCCACGGCTGCTCGTTGAAGGAAGAGGCCGCCCAGCGCGCCGCTTCAAACAGGCGGTGCAGCACGGCGTCGGACACTTCGCGCGCCGGGTCAAAAGCGCGCGGGCTCCAGCGCTTGGCCAGCAGATCGTGGATGGGGTATTGGGTGGGGGCGAGGTGGCGGTTGTGGGGCATGATGGGATGGGTGGTTTTGGAACGCGGATGTTCTCATCCGCAAGGTGGGTGTGCAAGGGGGTGTCGGGAGAAAAGCCGGCGGATGGGGACATCCGCGCTCCCCATCAATCCTGATAAATGTATTTGCGCGGCACGCGGGCCGAGATGCCGCACAAAACGCCGTAGGGGTGGATGCCCGCCGCCTCGGCAAATTTGGCCAGCGTGTTGGGGGCGTCGGCATCGGCCGAGATCACCTCGACCTCGGCGCCTTTGAGGGTCATCGGGGCGGCTCCGCCGGCCAGCGCCGGGGTCAGGTCCACCACGATCTGGTCCATGTTGACCAAACCGCGGATTTGGCAATCGGCCGGCGGATAGCCCTTTTTGCGCACGCGCACCACGCCCTTGTTGGCCAGCGACGGCGGGTAGCCGTCGCCGTAGCCCACCGGCACCAGCCCCAGCGGCGTGTCCTGCGCCAGGCGGTGGGTGGATTGGTAGCCCACGGTGGAGCCGGCCGGAAACAGCGCGGCATGAATCACGCGGCTTTTCCAGACGATGGTCGGGCGCAGGGCGGATTCGGATTTGGTGAACAGGCCGTTGTTGCGGATGACTTCCGGCCCGATGCCGGTCAGGCCAAGGCCGATGCGCATCATGTCCAGGTGGTGGTCCGGGTCGCGCAAGGCGGCGCAGGTGTTGGCCGCGTGCAGCAGGGTGTCGGCGGGCAGGTCTTTTTGGTGGGCGGCGTAAAAATCCTTCAACGCTTTGACCTGCGCCTCGGTGGCTTGCGGGTCAATGTCGGAGGAGGCCAGGTGGGTGTACAGCCCCACCACTTGCGCCTTGGATTTCGGGATTTCTTCCTTGATCAGGCGCGAGAGTTCCTGGGCCTGGAAACCGCCGCGGCTCATGCCGGTGTCAAGGTGCAGGTGGATGGGCATGCGCAGCGCCAGGTCGCGGCCGATGTCGTTGAAACGCTCCAGCTGCTCGGCGTCGTGCAGCGCCACATGCAGGCGGCCCTGCACCGCATGGCGGTAAAGCACATTGTCATTGCGCGTGAGCCGCTCAAAAGGCATCAAGAGCAAAATCGGCAGCACAATGTTGGCGTTGATCAATTCGATCGCTTCTTCGGCGCTGTAGACCGCCAGCATGGTGACCCCGGCCTTGACCATGCGGTTGGCCACCTGCACCGAGCCCAGGCCGTAGGCGTTTTTCTTGATGACGGCGCAGAGTTGCGCCTTCTTGCCGTGGGCGGATCCCAGTGCCAGAAAGGTGCGCGCGTTGTGCTCGATGGCCGGCAAGTTGACTTCCAGGCACGAGGTGGATTCGGCCAGCCGCCAGTCCTCGCGGCTGCCGGTCATGCCGGTGGACATGCCCGTGGAATTCTTGGGGGATGGGTAGCGTGAAATGGCCATGGGCGTGGGTCGGGGGTGGGGCAAACTGGGGGAAATCCGGACGGTGCGCCAACCCAGGCTTGGGCTGGCGCCAGTCATTCTATCGGTCAACAGGATATGGGGCGGGGCGGCGTCAATGGTGAAGGAGAAGTGTCTGCCGTCCGGGTGCCGGGGTGAGGGAATGGCGGAGTTGCGCTTGCGCCCGGGAACGCGGGACACCCGTCCCGCAGGAATAAGGAGGCTTTGTTTTGAGCGGGACGGGTGTCCCGCGGTCCCGGGCGCAAGCGCGATTCTGCCATCTTTGGATGGTCGGATGTTCGGGCGTTGACAGGTGTTTGATTCGTGCCTATTCTGCGTCCATGCCCGGCTGTTTCCCGCGCGCAAGCGCGGTGCCGCCCCCGGGACCGCGGGACACCCGTCCCGCTGAAAAGCAAGAACAGCCACCTGCAGCGGGTCTGGTGACCCGCGTTCCCGGGCGCAAGCGCACTCTCCCCATCCTTGGCCCCGCCATGTCCACTTCACCCGACGAGTCTTGGAAGCCCCGCTTCTACACCTGGCGTGACGGGCGGCCCGAGGGCGGCCGCATGCCGGGCACGCATCCGGTACAGCGCAATCCAGGCTGGTCTTTCCGCGGTTATCTGCCGCATTTCGACGCGCCGGAGCGGGTGCAATCCCTTTCTTTCCGGCTGGGCGACGCCGTGCCGATGGAGGTCCTTGAAAAATGGTGGATGGAGTTGGGATTCCATGAAGCCCATTTTCCGCCCGACCATCCCAAACAGGTGGAATTGCGCCGCCGCATCGCGGTTTATGAAGATGCCGGGCATGGCGAATGCCTGCTGCGTGAAGAGTGGGTGGCGCAAATGATGCGGGATGCGCTGCTTCATTTCGACGGGCAGCACTACAAGTTGCTGGCGTGGTGCATCATGCCCAATCACATCCATGCGCTGATTGAAACGGTGGATGGCCATGCCGTGAGTGATGTGGTCAAGACTTGGAAGAATTACCCTGCCCGCCGCATCAATGCGAAACTGGGGCGGACCGGGGCGTTGTGGATGGCGGATTTTTTCGACCGCTACATCCGCAATGCTGCCCATCTGGCGGATGCCATCGCGTACATCGAGGGAAACCCCGTCAAGGCGCGGTTGTGCCTGCGGTCGGAGGAATGGCGGTTTGGTTCGTCCGGCCACGCTTGCGCCCGGGAACGCGGGACACCAGTCCCGCTGGATTGAGGCATGCTTTGTTTGAGCGGGACTGGTGTCCCGCGCTCCCGGGCGCAAGCGCCATTCCGCCATCCCTCTCCGCTTTTTCACCCTGCCGGCAACGGCGCCAGCAGCGCCGCGATGTCGGATTCGCCGAATTTGAGCAGGCTGCTGGCATCTTCCGACAAAATCCCGGCGGCCAGCGCGGCCTTCTTCTCCTGCAAGGCCAGGATCTTTTCCTCGATGCTGCCGGCCACCACCAGTTTGTAGACGAACACGCTCTTTTTCTGGCCGATGCGGTGGGCGCGGTCGGTGGCCTGGTTTTCAGCGGCGGGGTTCCACCACGGGTCGTAATGGATCACGGTGTCGGCGGCGGTGAGGTTCAGGCCCACGCCGCCGGCTTTGAGGCTGATGAGGAACACCGGCACTTCGCCGCCTTGGAAGCGGCGCACCACCGTCTCGCGGTCCTGGGTGTCGCCGGTGAGCATCACGAAGGGGATTTGCGCTTCATTCAGTGCCTGTGCGATCAGGTCCAGCATGCCGGTGAACTGCGAGAACAGCAGCACGCGGCGGCCTTCTTCCACCAGTTCGGGCAGCATGTCCATCAGCAGGTCGAGTTTGGCGCGCTCCTTGACTTTTTGCGCGGCGTCGGTTTTGAGCAGGCGCGGGTCGCAGCAGACCTGGCGCAATTTGAGCAGGGCGTCCAGGATCACGATCTGGCTGCGGGCGAAACCTTTGCTGGCGATCTCTTCGCGCACTTTTTTGTCCATCGCCACGCGCA
>CAZVNU010000029.1:0-7796 GCA_964628335.1 uncultured Phycisphaeraceae bacterium | reverse complement strand
CCCAGCGCGACCTGTACGAAACCGTGCGCGTGGCGATGGACAAAAAAGTGCGCGAAGAGATCGCCAGCAAAGGTTTCGTACAGGTCGCGCTGGGGGCCGGCAAGTTCCACGCTGCGGGTGATCAGGGTCTTGGGCGGCAGTTCCTTGGCCACATCCTCCTTGCGCCGGCGCAAAATGAAGGGTTTCACGCGTTTGGCCAGCACGCCCCGGCGCAGGGTGTCGCCGTGTTTTTCAATCGGTGAGCGCCAGGTTTGGGTGAACTGCTTGCTTTCGCCAAGGAAGCCGGGCAGCAGGAAATCGAATTGGGCCCACAATTCGCCCAGGTGGTTTTCCAAGGGGGTGCCGGTCAGGCACAGACGGTGGCGGGTCTTGATGCGGCGCACGGCCTGCGCGGCGCGGCTGGCCGCGTTTTTCACCGTTTGCGCCTCATCCAGAATCAGCAGGTGGTAATCGTGCTTGGCCAGGTTGGCCTCGTCGCGCCACAGCAGCGGATAGGTGGTGAGCACCACATCGTGCGCTGGAATTTTTGCGAATAAAGCGGCGCGGTCTTTGCCGTGCAGCGAGAGCAGGCGCAGGCTGGGGGCGAAACGGGCGGCTTCGTTCTTCCAGTTGAACAACAGGGAGGTGGGCAGCACCACCAGCGCGGGTTTGTCCAAGCGGCCGTTTTCTTTTTCCAACAGCAGATGGGCCAGGGTTTGCGCGGTTTTGCCAAGGCCCATGTCGTCGGCCAAAATGCCGGCGAGGTTTTGTTCGCGCAAGTATTGCAGCCAGGCCAAGCCTTCCAACTGATAGGGGCGCAAGGCCATTTTCAGGCCGGCCGGCGCCGGCGCTGGCGCCACCCCGCCGGTGCGGGTCAAGCGCCGGGCCAATTGCCGCACGGCCTCTTCACCGGAGAACTGCCAGCGCTCCAGGCGGGTGAGTTCATCCAGGCGCGGGGCATCCAGGCGCGAGAAGCGCAGGGTGTCATCGCCGCCGCCGGGGCCGTCGAACAAATCAATCAGGGTGCGGGCGATGGGCTTGATGCGTTCGGCCCACACGCCCACCCGCCGGCCATCGGGCAGGTGCAATTCCACCCGTTGGTGGTCGGGCATGGCGGCCAAGGCTTTGGTCTCCATCCAGCGCGCATCGCGCTTGAGCAGGGTGTGGAGCAAAGGGGCCAAGGGCAGGCGCTCGCCCTCGACCACGATGCCCATGTCCAGGCTCAACCAGCCGTTTTCTTCGTCGGTGATGTCGGCCGACCAGGCCGAAACTTCCAGCAGGTAGTGCGGGAAATTCGGCGGGATGACGACCTGCCAGCCAGCGGCGCGCAAAACCGGCAGGCCTTCGGCCATGAAGCCGGGCCAGGCCTCTTCGCTCTCGCGGCCGTACAGCGACCGGGGCGGCTCCGAGGCGGAACTGGCCAAGTGGGCCGGCAGGGGCAAGAAGTCCTGGTCCAGCAGCGTTTGCAGCCACTGTTTTTCCGCCTTGTCATCGCGCACCACACGCACCGTTTCACCGCCGGGCAAAGTGGCGTAGGGCGCCGCGTCCCACGCGTTGACCACCGCTTCGCCGTAGCGGAACAACGGCCGGGCGCAGGCGATGATCCGCTCGCCGTAGCCATATTCGCGGTAGGTGCCAAGGCCCCACATTTGATGCATGGAAAGTTCGAGCACGCCGACCGGCGCCCCCCGCATTTCACGCAGCGGTTTGGGCGCCACCGGCTTGGGCAATCCGGGCGCCACTTCGTCAAGCACCTGCGCCACCACGGCCAGATCGGCACCGGCCAAGGGCGGCATGTGGGCCAGTTGCTTCAATTGGACCACGCTGTGGGGCAGTTGCAGCGGCCCGGTTTCGCCGGTGGCGCCGTCCAGATACCAGGCTTCGTCAAGCAGCAGCGTCATGCTGGCCGGCGGCACCGCCACCACCTTGGGCTTCACCCGTCCGGCTGCATCGCCAGCCATCGCCTGCCAGGCGAGGGTGGCCTTGCGCGGCGGGCCCAAGCGCAGGGGCAGCAGGTCCACGCCGCCTTCTTTGCGGAAAAACAGGCGTTTGCAGGCCAGCAGCCGCAGGATGACCTGGCGGCCGCGCGCTTCCAGCAGCGGGTAAAAATAATCGTAATTGGGCGTCCACAGCAGGCGGAAAATTTCCAGGTCTTCGGCCGAGACGAATTTGGGCGGTCTGGCAAGCGCCGTCACCAGCTGGCTCCAGCGCTGCGCGCCGGGCGCCGGGTGGTGGTTGGCTTGGGCCTGCCCTTTGAGGATCTCGATGCTTGCCCCGCCCGGGGTGGGGCTAAGCACATAAAACAGCCGGTCGGCCGGTTTTTTGTCTTTGCTCGCCAGTTTTTTTTGCTCCGCCGCCGCCTGCTTGCGCACCTCTTGCGCCCAGCGCAACACCTCGGGATTGACGCTGGTGGAAGCAGGGTTCGCCGCCGGACCTGCCACGGCCGCCGGTACCGCGTCAGGCACGCCCAAGCGCTGCGTCAACGCCAGCAGCAGGGTGGCGGCGCAATGCTTGCAATCCACCCCGACCGGGCAGGAGCAATAGCCATCGACCCCCGAACGGCCGTCGGGGTCGTGCCAGAATTCCAGTTCCACCTGATAGGGCCGGCGCGCCGTGCCCTGCACCTGCGCGGTGATCGCTTTGGCATCCACCGCCAGCGCGCTGACCGCCATCACATAGCCGGTGCCTTTGGCAACCTCTTCAGCACCCATCCAGCGCACCACATCGGCATGGGAATAGGTTTGGGTGGGGGCTTTGGCAAAGGAGGCGGGTTGACGCATGGACGGCAATTGTAAGGTCTTTATGCACTTACTTCACCGGCACCGACCAGCGCACCCCGCCGCTGCCCCCGTGGCTGCCGCCTTGCGCACCGAAGATGGTGGAACTGGAGGCGCAGCCGGCCAATACGAACAAAATGGCCAAGAGAATCATGCCTTGGGCGGGTGCGCATTGCATCTTGTGTTTTGATTGTGGCATGGCAGGAGATTACTGGCCGCCGCCGATTGCACGCAGGCCCAAGGTGGGCGCATTGGTGAAATTCGGGATGGGCATGGCAAGGTCTTGCACATCGTAAAGACGGGAGACAGCCCGGTTCTTCAATTCTTTGCGGGTGGAGATCCACACCATGCCGTCTTCAACCACATAGCCCAAGCGGTTGTCGGGCTCTTGGCCGGCGGAGGCGACCTCCAAAGTCAGTTTGAGCAATTGGGCGGCGCTGACGCGCTTGACGCCCAACGCCACCGGTTGGTCGCGGCGGATGCCCGCGCTCTCGATGGCGCCCCACAAAACCACGATGTTGGTGTCGGTGGTGGTGCGCAGTTGGTTGAGGCGCTCTTCCAAAGTGGGCACGGCGGCGGGCGCGGCGGCTTTGGCCGGCGCTTTGGCTTCGGCCTTGGTGCCCGGCGCGGGCTCTTTCGCATCTTTCGCATTTTGGGCCGTCAGCGGCAAAGTCAGTGCAAGCAGGGCGGCGGCGGCCAACACGGTGCGGGGGAGGGTGGTGTTCATCCCCGCATGGTAATTCTCAAGACGGGAAAATTCATGTTTTTTTGGGCGGTTTTATTGGGCGGCTTGGGTCAGCGCTTCAATCGGCAATTCAATCTTGGTTTCGCCGATCACCACGCCAAGGCCGGCCAGATGCTCGGCTTTGACTTCCAGCGCGAATTGGGCCGAAGAACGGCTGGGGTAACGGATCAGGTCGTCTTCCGCCGTGGCGGCGGGTGCCACCGGCATGGTGTGGGTGGCCACCACCCGGCCCTGGTCATCCAAAAACAGCACGCCTATGGGAAAGCGGCAGTCGCGCATGACAAAGTTGAGTTGGCGCGGCCGGGGCCACACAAACAGCATGGCGAAATCGTCGGCGATGGCGGCGCGCCCGCCCAGGCCCTTGGTGCGGCTCTCCGGCGTGAGGGTGAGTTCGGCGTTGAAGGCGTGTCCGTTGACGCGCAGCGGCAGGGTGGCGCCGTCCTTGAAGGCGGGTGGCTTGGTGCAGCCGGAAGCGGCGCAGCCCAGCAAGAAAAGAGCCGCGATCGCCAAGGGGTGGGTGGGTGTCAAGCCGTGAGCCACTGGTCATCCTCCGGGGTGAAAACGATGCCGTCCCTGGGCATTTTCGCCAAATCCAGCGCGGCCGTGAATTCTTCGAGCGACATTTCTTCGCGCGCCTTTTGCGCGCCGGCCCAACAGGCCAGCAGGCCGATGACGCGTTGCGGCCGCACGCCCTGCGCCTGGTAGCGCGGCAGGCGGGTGTCGCCGTGGCGCTTGGCCAGCCGCAGGCCGTCGGTCCCGCGCACCAGGGGCACATGGGTGAAGGTGGGGGGCTGCCAATCCAGCAGTTGGTAGAGCAGCATCTGGCGCGCGGTGGAATCCAAGAGATCGCTGCCGCGCACCACCTGGGTGACGCCTTGGCGGGTGTCGTCCACCACCACCGCCAACTGATAGGCCGGCAGGTTGGCTTTCATGCCGACCACGAAATCGCCGACTCGGGCCTGCACATCGCAGGTGAGTTTTCCGCGCAGGCTGTCGTGGTACGCAATGGGGCCGTCAGGGACGCACAAGCGCCAGGCGAGGTTGGTTTTGATTTCCTGCGGGGTCAATGTGCGCGCAAAATCAGGCAGGGGCGCGGCAATGTTTTTGACGCGGCAGGTGCCGGCGTAACGGATTTCATGGTCGCCTTCGTTGGGGGCGCTGGCATCCAGTCGCGCCTCAAGTTCTCGGCGCGTGCAGCCGCAGGCGTAGATTTGGCCAAGGCCGTGCAATCGCGCCATCGCCGCCCGGTAGGGGTGGGGGTCCGCACTTTGCCACAGCGGGGTTTGGTCCCAATCAAGCCCCAGCCATTGCAGCGTATCAATCGCCAGCGCGCCGGCCCCGGGCTGGATGCGCGCGCCGATGTCCTCCATCCGCAGCAGCACTTGCCAGCCGTGCCGGCGGGCCAGCGCCCAATTCACCGCAAAGGCGAACGCATTGCCAAGGTGCAGCATGCCGGTGGGCGAGGGGGCCAGACGGGTGATCGGGGTGGGCGTGGGCACGGGGCGTTATCGTACCCGTCTTATGTCGCCAAACGCCATTCCCACCGCTCCCTTGGATCACCCGGTCCGCCTTGCCTGCCTGCTTTCCGGCGGCGGCACCACCCTGCAAAACATTGCCGAGCACATCGCCGGTTCCGGTCTGCACGCGCAGGTGGTGTTGGCGGTGGCCAGCAACGACCAGGCCTACGGCATCACGCGCGCCGGAAAACTCGGCGTGCCCTGCCCGGTGATTCGCCGCAAGGATTTTGACTCGACGGCGGCTTTTTCCGCCGCCATCTTCAAACGCATCGAGGCATCCGGCGCCGAGCTGGTGTGCATGTGCGGCTTCCTCAGTCTGCTGCACATTCCCGAACATTGGCTGGGCCGCGTGATGAATATCCATCCGGGTCTGCTGCCGGCCTTTGGCGGCCGGGGCATGCACGGCCACCATGTGCATGAGGCGGTCATCGCCCATGGCGCCAAGCTCTCCGGCTGCACCGTGCACTTCGCCGACAACACCTATGACACCGGCCCGATTTTGGTGCAGCGCAGTTGCGCGGTATTGCCCGACGACACCGGCGACACGCTGGCAGCCAGGGTGTTTGAGCAGGAATGCGCGGCCTACCCCGAAGCCATCGCCGCTTGGGCGGCGGGTCGGGTGCGGCTGGCCGGCCATGTGGCGCGGATCGTTTAAACCAGATAGGTCGACGAAGCCAGACTGCTGGTGTAGAAATCCTTGAGCAGTTTGGCTTCGTCAATGGTCAATTTGTTGGCGCGCAGGGCCTTCTCCACGGTCTTGCCGAAATCGCGGCGCAAGTCGTCGGGGTCGAACTGCACATAAGACAGCACTTCGCGGATGGTGTCGGCTTCCACCACCTCTTCGACCATCGGCGTGCCGTCGTCGGCCACCGTCACATGCACGGCGTTGGTGTCGCCGAACAGGTTGTGCAGGTCGCCCAGGGTTTCCTGGTAAGCGCCGACCAGGAACACGCCCAGTTCATAGCGTTCGCCGGTGTAGGGGTGCAGGTCGAGCACCGGCTTGTTGCCGTGTTCACCGATGAAGTTGTCGAGCTTGCCGTCGGAGTCGCAGGTGATGTCGGCCAGGATGCCGCGGCAACTGGGCCGCTCCTGCAGGCGGTGGATCGGCATGATGGGGAACACCTGGTCGATGGCCCAGGCGTCCGGCAGGCTTTGGAAGATCGAGCAGTTGCAGAAATAGATTTCCGCCAACTGGGTTTCCAGGTGGTCGAATTCTTCGGGCGGGTTTTCCATCTGCGAGGTGATGGCGTGGGCCTTGGCGCAAATGCCGTAGAACAGCGACTCGGCCATGGCGCGCTCTTTGAGCGGGCAGTAGCCCAGATTGAACAGTGACAGGGCCTGGTCGCGGGCCAGCACGGCGTCGTGGTAGCACTCGCGGTAGTTCTTTTCGTCCAGCGCGTGGTAAGACTCGTACAAAGTGGCCACCGGTTGGGTGAGTTCGGCCAATTGCTCCTTGCTTTGCAGTTGCGCCGTGCGGAATCGCTCGAAGGCGGTCCAGCCCATCACATCCATGATCAGCACGCTGTGGTGCGCCACCATGGCGCGGCCCGATTCGCTGATGATGTCGGGGTGTTCGATCTGTTCATCGTCGCAGACCTGCTTGATGTAATAGACGATGTCGTTGGCGTATTCCTGCAGCGTGTAGTTGATGCTGGCGCCGTCGGTCGAGCTCTTGGAGCCGTCGTAGTCCACGCCAAGGCCGCCGCCGATGTCGAGGATTTCCAAGCCACCGCCTTCTTTTTTCAAATCGGCGTAGACGCGGGCCAATTCGGTGATGGCGCGCTTGACCGAGGCGATGTCGTTGATCTGGCTGCCCACATGGCAATGCAGCAATTTGAGGCAGTCGAGCATGTTCTCGGCGCGCAGTTCATCCATCATTTCAAGGATTTCGCTGGCGAACAGGCCGAATTTGGAGCGCGCGCCGCTGGAGGATTCCCAACGGCCCGCGCCGCGTGCCGACAGCTTGACGCGCACGCCGATTTGCGGGCGCACACCGTGGGCCTTGGCATGCTTGAGGATCAGTTTGAGTTCGGAGTACTTCTCCACCACCGGGATGATGTTGCGCCCCAGTTTGCCGGCCAGGATCACCGCTTCGATGAAGGAGGAATCCTTGAAGCCGTTGCAGATGATGGGGGTGGCGTCGTCGTCCACGATGGCCAGCACGGCGATCAACTCCGGCTTGGAGCCGGCTTCAAGACCGAAGCCGTGGGCTTTGCCCAATTCGTGGACTTCCTCCACCACATGGTTCTGCTGGTTGACCTTGATCGGGTACACCGCGCGGTAGTTGCCGGTGTAGGCGTGCTCGGAAATGGCCTTGGAAAAAGACTTGGCGATCTTGGCCAGACGGTCTTCCAGGATGTCGGTGAAGCGGATCAGCAGCGGGGTTTCAAGGCCGCGCTGGCGCAGCGAATCCACCAGCGCCTTCAAGTCGACTTGCGGCCCCTTTTTCTTGCCGTGCGGGCTGACGAACACATTGCCGTTTTCGCCGATGCCGAAATAACCGGTGCCCCACTGGTCGATGCGGTAAATGCGGCGGGCGTCATCCAGGGTGAATGGCATGGCCGGCAATTTCGCGGAGGGATGACCATTGCCGTTCGAAGTGGAAGCGGCGGCGGGAGCGGGGTTGGCCATCAGCGGGTTTTTCTTGGGCAGGGGGCGGGGAAAGAAGGATGGAAATGATAGCGATTGCGACAAGTCGGGTGCGGTGAGAATTCCGCGATGCAGGGCTGGCGGGGCACGCGCGTCATCCCTTTGAAAAGGAACCCCGACCGTCAGGGA
>CAZVNU010000028.1:0-13681 GCA_964628335.1 uncultured Phycisphaeraceae bacterium | reverse complement strand
CCCCCCCCCTCCCCCGCGAGCCCCCCATGATTACCCGCCTCGAAATCGAAAACTTCAAGAGCATCGAAAAAATCACGCTCGACATGGAGCCGGTGACGGTGCTGATCGGCCCCAGCGGCAGCGGCAAAAGCAACATCACCCATGCGGTGCGGTTCTTGCGCAACACCTTGCGCGCCAACCCCGCCGACGCGGCGCAGAAAGAAGGCGGCTGGGACAAAGTGAAGCCGGCATGGGAAAACCCGGGCAACTTTCGGATGGCCGTTGAATTTAAATTGGGCGAAGACAACTATCGTTATGAATTGGGACTGGACTGGACTGCGCACCATCCCACCTTCGAGCGATTCCATGCCAATAAAGTACCGGTGTTTGCGTGGGCATTGGCAAAGCCTCAAAACGCACATCAAGGCATCCAACCTGCTTGGGAACACAAGCCCAACTTGGTGGTTCTGCCCAACTTGACCAGGGAATTGCTTCTCGGGCGTATCTCCGCGCTTCAAGATGCCGTGGATGCCCATGCAGCCCTATCCACCATCGGCGTCCACAACTTCCGTCATGATGTGCTGGCGGGAAAAATGGACAACGATGTCATTCCCGAGGGCTTCCTTGGCGACATGGCCTCCAACTACCAAACCATCATCCGCGGCCTGATCGTCAGCCGCCAAGTACGCGCGCAATGGGACGCCGTCCACGCAGCCTTGCGCGTGGTCAATCCCACCCTGAAAACCGTTTCGCTCGACAACCTCCAGCATCCCAAGAAAGCCAGCGTGGCCCATAGCGTTGGGGCCAAAGTGCTCGAACTGGATTTGGATCAGGAATCCGACGGATTCCGCCGCTTTCTTGCCCATATCTTGGCTTTGTACCAGCCGCAGGCCCGGGTTCTGCATGTGTTCGAGGAACCGGAAAACGCCATTGCCCAAGGCGCACTGGCGACACTGGCGGAGGAATTCCGCAATTCAGCGGAAGACGGCCGAGGACAGGTATTGCTGACCACCCATAGCCCGCGCCTACTCGATGTTTTTGACGCCGAAAACATCCGCGTGGTGCGCATGGAAAATTTCCGCACCTTGGCGGAGCCTTTGGACGCGAAGCAAAAGGAAATCCTGGCCGAGAAACTGCTCTCGCCTGGCGATTTGCTCTATGTCAACGCCGCCCATGTGAAAGTTGCGCCCGGGGAGGATGCCTGAAATGGGAAAAATCGTTCTTTTTGCCGAGGGCCAGGGAGACGATAAATCCCTCCGGGCGTTGGTCGGCAAGTTGCTGTCCACCCGCCAGGATATTCCTCAAATCACCCTGTGTGCACCGTCGTTTCTGGAATCCAAGTGGGAGAAACTGTCCGCGCCCAACGGATCGTTTCAGGTTTTGCGTGACCGTCTCAAAGCGGCAGTGAGGCAGCATGGCGCGGATGTGACCATTCTCATCCTTTTCGACGCCGATCAACTGCCCGTCATCAGGGGGCGCAAACTGCCCGCTTGCGAGGCCGCAAAGATTATTCTGGAAAAAGCCGGGGCTGCGGAAGCTGGGATTGCATTTTCATTGGTGGTGGTCGTGGCGGAGCAGGAATACGAATCCTGGTTCATTTCCGCACGCGATCAGTTGGCGGGAGAAACCGTGGATGGCATTCGCATGAAATCGGGGCCTTTTGCCGCGCCGCCCGCTCCCGAGAAGAAGCGCGGCGCCAAAGAATGGGTAAAAAAACATCTATTGCCCGGGTACAACGAACCGACGCATCAGGTGCTTCTTACCCGGTTGATGCTTGCAGATCCATCGGCCGTCCGGCAATCCTCTCGCAGTTTCCGCCGCATGGAAAACGCCGTGGAAGAAATCGCATTGGCGGCAAAAGAAGGTCGCCGGCTTCTATCGCCGACACGGCCGTGTTGCCCTCATCGGTGATGGTCAGCCAATGCGCTGTGGATGGCCTATATCTCCTATTGGGCGTGAAAGTCTTATTTGATGGTTATTTGATGCGGGGGGGGTGGAATCCACGCAAAATTGGTCATAACTCATTGATTTACGCGACAAGTTCATTTGCAAGCCATTTGATGGGGGAGGACGGGCTCCCCTGAAATCCCTAACTTATCCCCCATGCCCGACCTCCTCCAAGTCCACTACGCCGCCACCGGCCAAAGCACCTCCACCGACCCGATGGGGATGCGCGAAATGCAGGCCCGCGCTTACGCCGCGCGTGGGGCGCAGTACCTGCTTCTCAAGGCCCCGCCCGCCTCCGGCAAGTCCCGGGCGCTGATGTTCATCGCCCTGGACAAGCTGCACCACCAAGGCTTGAAGAAAGCCATCATCGCCGTGCCGGAGCGCTCCATCGGCGCCTCCTTCGACAACGCGCCGCTCAAAAGCCACGGGTTCTTCGCCGATTGGTTCGTCCCCTCTCAGAACAACCTCTGTACCCCCGGCGGCGACCAAGGCAAAGTGGGGTTGTTCAAGAAGTTCCTGACCGGCGACGACCGCATCCTGATCTGCACCCACGCCACCCTGCGGTTCGCTTTTGAACAACTTGCGCCTGCGGACTTCAATGGCTGCCTGTTGGCCGTGGACGAATTCCATCACGCCTCCGGGAACGAGGACAGCCGCCTGGGCGAACTGGTGCGCGCCCTCATGCAGGGGAGCAATGCCCACTTGGTGGCGATGACCGGCAGCTATTTCCGGGGCGATGGCCAGCCGGTCCTGCTGCCGGAAGACGAGGCGAAATTCACGGCCGTCACCTACAACTACTACGAGCAGTTGAACGGCTACGACCATCTGAAATCGCTGGGCATCGGCTACCACTTCTACCAAGGCCGCTACCTCTCGGCGATTGGCAAGATCTTGGACACCGACAAGAAAACCATTCTGCACATCCCCAATGTCAACGCCGGCGAATCCACCAAGGACAAGCACGGCGAAGTGGACACGATTTTGGACATCATCGGCACCTGCGAAAGCACCAACCCCAACACGGGCATCCTGTCGGTGAAGCGCAAGTCGGATGGCAAGATCATCAAAGTGGCTGATTTGGTGGATGACGATGCAGTCCGCCGCGACCGCGTGATGGGCTATCTGCGCACGGTCAAGAATCCGGAAGACCTGGACCTGATCATCGCGCTGGGGATGGCCAAGGAAGGATTCGACTGGAAATTCTGCGAACACGCCCTGACGGTGGGCTATCGCGGCTCGCTGACGGAAGTGATCCAAATCATCGGGCGCGCCACGCGCGACAGCGCGGGCAAGCCCCATGCCCAATTCACCAACCTCATCGCCCAGCCGGATGCCAAGGACTCGGATGTGGCGGTTTCCGTCAACAACATGCTCAAGGCCATCACCTGCTCGCTGCTCATGGAGCAGGTGCTTGCGCCGGTGATCAAGTTCAAGCCGAAGCAGGACGGGGAAGAAACGCCGCCCGGCGAAATCCGCATCAAGGGACTCAAGGGCATCACGAGCGACCGGGTGAAACAAATCGTCGAGCAGGACATCAACGATCTCAAGGCCGCCATTTTTGGCGACGACGCCGTGACCAAAGCCATCACCGGAGCGGTGGACCCCGAGGTGCTCAACAAGGTGCTGATCCCCAAGGTGATCGAAACCAAGTACCCCGACCTCACCCCTGAAGAACAGGAACAGGTGCGTCAGCATGTGGTGGTCGACTCGATTCTCCGGAGCGGGGAAATGGTCACCGAGGGCAACAAGCGGTTCCTGCGCATGGCGGACCGCTTCATCAACATCGACGAATTGAGCATCGACCTCATTGATTCGATCAACCCCTTCCAGCGGGCCTACGAAATCCTGTCGAAACAGGTCAACGGGCCGACGCTCAAAGCCATCCAGGATTGCATCGCCGCCACGCGCATCCAAATGACGGACGACGAAGCCAAGTTGCTGTGGCCCAAGGTAAAGGCCTTCGTCCAGACAAAGAACCGCGAACCCCATATCAACGCGCCTGATCCGCTGGAACAACGCATGGCGTCGGCCCTGATCTACATCAAGCGCCTCCGGCAACAGAAGGGGCTGTAACTTGACCTCCGAAGACCTCGCCAAATTGATCGCGGACGATGATCTGGGTCTGCTCAAGGTCAGCCCCAAACGCACACCCCAAACGACGGAAGAGGAACGCCTGCTCGAAGGATTCCAAGAGGTCCTCCGCTTTGTCGAAGAAAACGGCGCGCCGCCGGCCGAAGCCAACATGAACGAACGCCTGTTATTCGCCCGGCTGGAATCCCTCCGCCGAAATCCGGCGCAGTGCGAAAAGCTGCGGAAATTCGACGCGTATGGACTATTGGATTCCGCCGCCGTGCCAACGGAAGAGCCGCCGGCAACCTTGGACGACATTTTCAATGACGACTTTTTCACGCGCCCGGATGCGAAGACGGCCGACATCTTCACGCTCAGGCATGTCCCGCCACCCAAACCGGTCGAAAGCCCGGACTATGTGGCGACGCGGCGCCCATGCAAGGACTTCGCCGTGTTCGAGGCGCAATTCCAAAACTGCCAACGGGAAATCAAGGATGGGACGCGGCGCCTTTGCGAGTTCATGAACGAGCAGCAGATTGATGCCGGGAAGTTCTATGTCCTCCACGGGGTCCTCCTGCTGGTCGCCTCGGTCGGCGAGCGGGTGAGGAAGAACGGAAAAATGAACGCCCGCCTGCGGTGCGTTTTCGAGAACGGCACGGAGTCGGACATGCTGCTCCGGTCGCTCGCGACCGAACTCTACAAGGACAAAGATGGGCGCCTGGTCGCACCCGCTGGCGAAACCGCATTGGATGCCATGTTGGCGACGCAGGAAGATCAGCCCACGGGATTCATCTATGTGTTGCGCTCGCTCAGTGAAGACGCCGGGATCAAGGCCATCCCCAACCTGCACAAGATCGGCCTAGCCCGCCAGAGCGTGGCAACCCGCATCCAGAACGCGGCAAACGAGCCAACCTACCTGATGGCCCCCGTTCATTTGGTCCGCGAGTTCAAGTGCTTCAATGTGGACCTGCCCACGATGGAAAAACTGCTTCACCGGTTCTTTGATCCGGCAACGGTCAAGGTTCAGGTCACGGACGCCCAAGGGAATTACCACACGCCACAGGAGTGGTTCAGCGTGCCATTGGAATCCATCGCGATGGCGGTGAAACTGTTGATTTCCGGCGAGATCGTGAACTATCGGTATGACCAAGAACATGGGCGGATTGCGCTCACGGAGTAAGGGGCATTGGGCGGCATTCCTCCTTCTGGCGGGTCTGGTGACCCGCGCTCCCGGGCGCAAGCGTCATCCGCCCTTCACACCAACTTCCCAATCACCGCATCCGCCACGAACAGGCCGGCCCGGGTCAGGCGCAAGTGGGTGGGGGTGCGTTCGAGCATTTTGATCTGCTCCATGTCGGCGATGGCGCTTTGGCGGCGTTTGGCCGTTTTGCCGCCGTCACCCAGCACTTGCGCCAGCCAATCCAGCCTCACACCCTCGGAGAGGCGCAGGCCGAGCATGAGTTGTTCGCCGATGCTGCGGTCTTCGGGCAGGTGCTCGAAGTCTTCGATCGGCGGCGTCGGTTCGGGCAGGGCGCAGCCGTCGATGTAGCGGGGCAGGTTGGGGGCGTTCTTCCAGCGACAGCCGGCCAGGTGCGAGGCGGCCGCCGGGCCGCAGCCCAGCCATTCCTTGTTTTGCCAATAGACCAGGTTGTGGGCGCAGCGAAAAGTAGACGCGGCGGCCCGCCGCGTCCGCGAAGACGCGGAGGGCGCAAGCGCATCTTGGACATCCGGCGGTTTGTCCAGGCTGGATCGAGAAACGGGAGGGGCCGCCACGCGGCGGGCCGCCGCGTCTACTACTTTCTTCGCCCAGTTGCTCACTTCGTAGTGTTCGTAGCCATTGGCATCCAGCGTGTTCAAGGCCAGGGCGAACATGTCGCGCTCAAGGTCTTCGCCGATGGGGGTCACGCGGCCGGCCTTGAGGCGCGCGGAAAGCGCCGTGTTGGGTTCGTAGGTCAGGCCGTAGGTGGAGAGGTGCTGCGGTTGCAGGCGCAGCAACTCGGACAAGTCCTCATCCAGTTGCGCCAGGGTTTGGCCGGGGATGGCGAAGATGAGGTCGAGGTTGAGGTTCCCGATGCCGGCGGCGCGGCACAGGTCCATGGCGCGCGGCACCGACTCGGGGTTGTGCCAGCGTTCCAGGGTTTTCAGGGCGGTCTTGTTGAAGGACTGCGCGCCGATGGAGGTGCGGTTGACGCCGTAAGAGGCCAGCAACTGCATGAGTTCAAGGGTGACGGTTTCGGGATTGGCTTCGACGGTGAATTCTTCCACGCCGTCCAGCACACCCAAGGTGCGCATGCGCTCAAGCAGGCGTTGCCAGAGTTCCAGGCGCAAATAAGTCGGGGTGCCGCCGCCGACGAAGATCGTGCGCGGACGCAGCGTGTGGCGGGCGGCTTGGCATTCCAATTCGCGGATCAGGGCGGCGCAGAAGGCGTCCTGTCTTGGGCTTTGCGACCCGTCGGCTTCCACCACGCTGAAAAAATCACAGTAGTGGCATTTGTGGAAGCAAAAGGGCAGGTGCAGGTACAGCCCGGCCGGGGAGCGGTCTTGGGGCGGGGCAAGCAAAGGGGAGGCGGGGGGAAAAACGGGAAAACCTGTGAAAAGGGGATTGCCAAGCGGGGGAGGGGGGCATAGAATCGTACCCTGTATGGCCTGACTGATTTGTTTGTCCGGGTTGTTTTGGGCGGGCAGGTCGGCTTCCTCATTTTGCGAGACCCCTCTATGGAATGCTCATTGGTCATGTTCAAGTCGGACGGCACCCGCAGGGACATTCCCTTGGTCGGCGAGCGCAATGTGATCGGGCGCATGTCCGCCTGCCAGGTGCGTATTCCGCTGGACCGCGTCTCGCGCGAGCACTGCGAGTTGGTGTGCGATGGCGGGACGCTTCAGTTTACAGACCTGAATTCCAGCAATGGCGTCATGCACAACGGGGCCAAGAGCAAGAAGGGCACGCTCAAGCCGGGTGATGAGCTGGTGGTCGGCCCGGTGGTGTTCACCGTGATGATTGACGGCCAGCCCACCAAGATCACCCCCATTCGCACCATTGTGGACCAGGACACCGACGAGGACATCCAGGAGGCCGGGTCGAAATTGGGCCGGTTGGATCATCATGATTCGCAGGTCGGTTCGGCTTCGGCATCAGCCAAGACGAAGAAGGATGCCATGGATTGGGATGAGGATCGAAGCGGCGCAAAAGTCACCCAAGCCGGCTTGGAGATGGCCGCTGTCAGCACCACCATACCGGCCACCACCGTGCTGAGTCCCAAGGCAATCGGTTCCAGCGCCCAAGGCATCGAGGCCATTGGCGGCGAAAGCGATTTCGAGGAATTCAACGCGCCGCCCAAGCCAGCCACGACGGCCAAGACGGCGGCCAAGGCTGAGTCCTCCAAGGATGCGTCTAAGGATGCGTCCCCCCAAGAGAAAGACGAACTGGCCCCCATGTGGGGCGAGGGCAGCGGCACCTTCGAATTCATGGATGACGGCGATGGCGGCGATGACGAGGAAGAAGCGGCCTTTACCTTTGAATGAATATCCGGTTGGCGCCCAATTCAGCGCCACAGCGCTTTGAACACTTCACCCACGCCGGGCTCCTGCCCGGCGTTTTGCATGGGACTGGCGGGTTCAAAACGGCGCAATTTGGGCGCATGCTCCAAATGGCTGATTTCCTGCGCACTCATTTTCTCCAAGGTCAGCGCGCCGTTGCCCGACGCTTTGAGCGCGTAGCGGCCCTCTTCGGGCAAGGGACGGTAAAGCACCAGACCACGGTCGTCGACATGCTTGGACCAATCCACCCGCACCAGTTTGCTTTGGATGGGGGTGCCGTCTTTGGGCTTGGTTTGATCGTCATAGACGCGGCGCATCAGCAGGTGGCCGTCGAGGCAGACGAAATCGAAATAGATCTCATGGGTGGGGTCGAAAGCCACCGGAATTTCCTCGGTTTGCCCGTCGGCGGTGCGCACCAGGATGGTCAGTTTGCCGGCCACTTGGCGCACTTCGCAGACGGCGGTGCGGCGGATGGCCAGGTTGTAATCGTTCACCAACTGGTTGTGGGTGGCTTCAAGCTCGCCAAGGCGGGCGCGGTAGGCATCGCGCACGGCGCCGGCTTTGGCCCATTGCCAGACCAGCGTGCCCAAAACGGCCAGCAAGGTCGCCAAAATGGTCAACTGGACGGCACGGTGGATGCGGGTAGGGATGGATTCCATCTTGGATTTATCGGCTACCATCGCCGGTGTGCGACAGACATCGTCCAATTCGCGCCGGTCTTTCCGCCATTGGAGCCTCAGGGTGGCGGTGGCGGTCCTGTTGCTGGCGCTGGCCGGGTGGGTGGGAAAAAACCAATACCGCCAATGGCGCTTGGCGCATTTCCGTCCCATGGCGGGGAAATACGCCGATTTTTACGGGCTTGACCCCGCCTTGGTGATGGCGGTGGTGGCGGCGGAGTCAGGTGGAGATGTGACGGCCCAAAGCGGGGCGGATGCCAGGGGCTTGATGCAGATCACTCCCATCACGCTGGCCGAAGTCAAGGACCGCCGCCGTTTGGTGGGCGAGGGCGACTTGTACGACCCGGAGTACAACCTGAAGGTGGGCTGCGCTTATTTGGCGCAATTGTGGCAGCGTTTTGACGGCGATCCGGCGGCGGTGATGGCGGCCTATCACATGGGCCCGACCAAAGTGGCGCAGTGGTTGGCCAAGCATCCCGGTGCGGATGGGGCGGCATTGCTGGCCAGTTCGGCCACCGGCCCCAAGACGCGGGCCTATGTGACTCAGGTGTTGGCGGAATGGGAAAGCCGGCGCGCTGCGGGTTCTGAATAGGGGGATCTTTTCAACATTGGGGAAAACTTTTGCGTGAAAGGTGGATTCTCTATAGAATCCCGCACTTTTCAGGCCGGAGTGAGGGGTGTTCAGTTTGCTGCGTGCACCGCTTCTCCACTCTTTTTATTCGTTTTTCACGGAGTCTAGTCATGGCAAAACAAGAATTTAAGAACAAAAAAGGCAAGGCGAAGCCAGCCGCCAAAAAGGCAGTGGCCAAGGCTCCCGCCAAAGCGGCCGCCAAGAAGCCTGCTGCCAAAAAGCCCATGCCGAAAAAGCCAGCTGCTCCCAAAGCCGCCCTCAAAGCAGTCCCAAAAGCTGCTCCCAAGGCTGCTCCCAAGGCCGCGCTGAAGAAACCCATCGCCAAGAAGTCCCCGGTCAAGTCCCCGGTCAAGAAAGCCGCCGTCAAGAAGCCGGTGGCCAAGCCTGCGGTCAAGAAAGCCGCCGCCAAGAAGCCGGTGGCCAAGCCTGCGGTCAAAAAAGCCGCCGCCAAGAAGTTGCCCACGCGCAAGCTTGCCAAAGCGCCGGTTGCCAAGAAGGCCAAGAAGCCGCTGGTGAAAAAAGCCGCCGCCCCAAAAAACGCCGCCAAACCCGCCCTCAAAAAGCCGGCGCGTCTGATGGCCCTGCCCGCCGCCCCGGTGGCTCCGGTGGTTGAGCTGACCGTGGCCCAACTCAAGAATGTCAAAACCGGTTTTGGCAAAAAAGAGCTGGAGGCCTTCCGCAAATCCCTGCTTGAGCACCGCACTGAAATCGTCGGCGACATGCAAGGCATGGAAGAGGCCCGCAACGTGAGCGCCGGCGACCTGTCGCACATGCCCCTGCACATGGCCGATGTGGGCAGCGACAATTACGAGCAGGAATTCACCCTGGGCATTCTGGAGTCCGAGCGCAAAATCCTCAACGAGATCGACGCCGCCCTGCAGCGCATGGATGAAGGCTATTACGGCGTGTGCATCGAGACCGGCCGCCCCATCGAGCGCCCGCGTTTGGAAGTCATGCCCTGGGCCAAGTACGGCAAGGAAGCGGCCCTGCGCCGCGAGAAGCAAATCGGCGATTGAATATCGTGAGTTACAATGGCGAGCGGCTTTGGGTTTGCCCCAAGGCCGCTTTTCTTTTGGTTTTTTTCTTTCGGTTTCCTCCCTTTGGTTTTCCTTCCCATGTCTGATTCGTTGCTTGTCACCGTGGCCCGCCGTCCCCGCTCGGCCTGGCTGTTCGCCTTGCTGACGGTGGTGTTTTTGGGGTTGGATCTTGGCTCCAAAAGCTGGGCCTTTCATGCCGTGGCGCCGGTGCCGGTGCGGGTGACGGCGGGTCAGGACGGGCCGGAGATCCGCACGCGGACGCCGCTTGGGGAATGGGAGATTTTCGACGCGGTGCACCCCGATCAGATGGTGCCGCATGAATCCAAAGTGGTGGTTCCAAAGATACTCAACCTGCATTTGCTGACCAACCAGGGCGCGGTATTCGGCATCGGCCAGGGGCAGCGCTGGCTGTTCATCGGCATCTCGTTGCTGGCTTTGGGCGCCATCGGCTGGTACCTGCTCACCAGTCCGGCCAAAGCGTATTGGATGCATGTGGGCTTGGCGCTGATTTTGGCCGGGGCCTTGGGCAACCTGTTTGACCGCATCGCCTACAAGGGCGTGCGCGACATGCTGCATTTGTTCCCCGGCGTGGAATTGCCCTTCGGCTGGTCGTGGCCGGGCGGCGTGCGCGAGCTTTATCCGTGGATTTTCAATGTGGCCGATGTGGAATTGCTGGCCGGGGTGGGGTTGTTGCTGGTGGTCAGTTGGTTTGCCAAGCCGCAAAAAAAGGCCCATGATGGAAACAAAGACTGAATTGCGCCAAGCCTGCCGCCGGCTGCGCGCCGCCTTGCCGGCGGACGCGCGGGCAGCGCGTTCGCGCGCGCTGATGGGGCAACTTGCGCTTCATCAGCGCGTGATGCAGGCGCCGACCGTGCTGGCCTATGTGGCGGTCGGCAGCGAAGTGGAAACCCGGGCGCTGCTGACGGACTGCTGGCAACGCCAACAGCCGGTGGCTTTGCCGGTGGTGCTGGCGGACGGTCATTTGGAAATGCGTTGGGTGGCCAATGCCCAAGGTTTGATCGCCAGTTTGCATGGCATCCCCGCGCCTGATCCAAAACGCTGCCCATTGTGGCGGCCGGCGGCCGGCGATGTGATGCTGGTGCCGGGTGTCGCTTTCACTGTCGACGGCTTGCGCCTGGGCCAGGGCGGCGGCTATTACGATCGTTTTTCGGCACGGCACCCCGCGTTGTGGCGCATCGGAGTGGCATTTGTCGAGCAGGTGGTGGCAGCGCTGCCGGTGGAGGCGCATGATGTGCGGATGAACGAAGTGGTGGCGGGGTGAAACCAAGTCATCCAAAAAACTCCCGCCAATTGGCGGGAGTTTCTGGGGTGAGTCATGAGTCGGATGAGCGCGGCGCAACGCCGCTCAACTGCTGCACTGCTTTCACTTGATGAACAGGATTTCCTGGTAGGTCGGCAGCGGCCACAGGTCGTCGGCGACCAGGGTTTCCAAGGTGTCCACGGTCTGGCGCAAGGCCAGGGCGGCGGCGGCGATGCCGTCGCGGGCGTGCTTGGCGTGGGCGATGGATTCGCCGGAGACATGCTTGGCCAACGCGGCTTCAAGTTTGGCGATGCCGGCTTCCAACTCGGTGGTCAGGGCGCAGATGCGCTTGAGAATGTCGGTCGAGCAGGAGATGCCGGCGGCCTTGACGGCGGCGGCGGAGGTGGCCAATTGCTCCTGGTAGCGGAAGGCGGCCGGCAGGATCTGGCTGCGGGCGATGTTGAGGGTCAACTTGCCTTCGGTGGTCAGTTCCTTGACATACTGCTCCACCTTGACTTCGTAGCGGGCCAGGGATTCGCGGCTGGAGAGCACATTGTGCTTGGCGAACAGGGCGACCACTTCCTTGCTCTTGAGTACGGGCAGGGCTTCCACGGTGTCGCGGTTGTTGATCAGGCCGCGCTTCTCGACGGCTTCCTTGTGCCAGACTTCGGCATAGCCGTTGCCGTTGAACACGACCTTGGTGCCGTGCTTGGCCCAGATCTCTTGCAGCAACTTGGTGGTGGCGGCCGGCAGTTTCTTGGCATCGCCCTTGGTGGCCTTTTCCAGCTCATCGGCCACGAACGCGAGCGAGTCGGCGATGATGGTGTTGAGGGTGGTCAGAGGGAACGAGATCGACTGGGCCGAGCCGCAAGCGCGGAACTCGAACTTGTTGCCGGTGAAGGCGAAGGGCGAGGTGCGGTTGCGGTCGCCCGGATCCTTGGGCATGGGGGGCAGCACATCGACGCCGATGGTCATGAATTCCTGCGCCTTGGGGCCCTTGGGCTTGCCGGCGGCGATGGATTCAAACACCTTGGTCAGCATGTCGCCAAGGAAGATGGAGACGATGGCCGGGGGGGCTTCATTGGCGCCCAAGCGGTGGTCGTTGCCGGCGTGGGCCACGGTGGCGCGCAGCAAGTGGCCCCAGAGGTGGACGGCGCGGATGACGGCGGCGCAGAACACCAGGAACTGGGCGTTGTCGTGCGGGGTCACACCCGGATCAAGCAGGTTGCCGACTTGCGGGCCGCCCAAGGACCAGTTGAGGTGCTTGCCCGAGCCGTTGACGCCGGCGAAGGGCTTTTCGGCGAACAAGCAGGCCATGCCGTGCTTTTCGGCCACGGCCTTGAGCACGGTCATGGTCAATTGCTGATGGTCGGCGGCGATGTTGGCGTTTTCATAGACGGGGGCCACTTCGTATTGGCCGGGGGCCACTTCGTTGTGGCGGGTCTTGATGGGGACGCCCAGCTTGTAGAGCTCTTGCTCGCACTCGTGCATGTAGGCCAACACGCGGGCCGGGATGGCGCCGAAGTATTGGTCCTCGAATTCCTGCCCCTTGGCCAGGTTGCCGCCGAACAGCGAGCGGCCGCCGATGGAGATGTCGGGGCGGGCGTAGAAGAAGTTGCGGTCGACCAGGAAGTATTCCTGCTCCGGGCCGGCGGTGGCATAGATGTAGCCAGGCTTGTTGTTGCCGAACAGTTTGACCACGCGGGCGGCTTGCGCGGCCAGGGACTGCATCGAGCGCAGCACCGGGGTCTTTTTGTCAAGGGCATCGCCGGTCCAGGAGACGAACGCGGTGGGGATGCACAGGGTGCGGCCGTTGGCGTTTTCCAGGATGTAGGCGGGGGAGGTCGGATCCCAGATGGTGTAGCCGCGGGCTTCGAAGGTGGCGCGGATGCCGCCGGAGGGGAACGACGAACCATCGGGCTCGCCGCCGATGAGTTGCTTGCCGGAGAATTCAGCCACCACGCCGCCCTTGCCGTCGGGGTCGAGGAAGGAGTCGTGCTTCTCGGCGGTGATGCCGGTCAAGGGTTGGAACACATGGGCGTAGTGGGTGGCGCCCTTGGCCATGGCCCAGTTCTTCATGGCGGCGGCGACGGCATCGGCCACCGAACCTTCCAGCTTGCTGCCGCTTTCGATGGTGGCCACCAGCGCCTTGTAGATGGCTTTGGGCAGGCTGTCCTTCATCGCGGTGAGCGTGAAGACATTTTCACCAAAGGTGGCAACGGCATCTTTGGTGAAGTCCACCGAGGACTGCAGTTGGGGACGGGCGACAACGGCTTGAATGGCATCACGACGGGAAACGCTACCGGACATGGAGGGCTCCAAAAAAGGAAGGGAGGGGTGTTTCACAAGGCTCGCCCGAACGGCGTTCAGGTGGCGCGTAAGTATAGGAAAAACAGTGCAAATGTCATGCCACAAGCCACAAATGGTCGCGATGTGGATTGGGCTGCCTAAAAAAGGTGCAATGCCGGTTTGGCGGGCGATTGGGGCGGGCAGGGCTGGCGGGTGATGGAGCGCGGGTGTCCCCACCCGCAAATGCCGCCCG
>CAZVNU010000027.1:9668-13706 GCA_964628335.1 uncultured Phycisphaeraceae bacterium | reverse complement strand
ACAGCTTGTCACCGGGGCGTATCGGCGCGCCGAAGAACCACCACTCCTCGCCGCCCACGGCTTGCCGGCCCGTTGGCGCGACACCCCAAACGATGCGGCTGATGACACGGCCAAAGTCAGGCGCCTCACTTTGGTGCTGGCATGGCTGACACCGGCGGTGGCCTTGGTTTCTTTGGTGGCCCATGGCGTGTCGGTGCAGTGGCTGTATGAAATTGAGTTTGGGGCGGTGCATCTGGCGCCCATGATTCTGGGCAGCGCGGCGTTGCTGCTGGGATTGGAAAGAAAAATCCTGTGGCCCAAAGGCGAAGCGGCCAAATGGGCCGGTGTGCTGACGCTGGTCGGCCTGTTGTTCACTTTTGGCAATGACATGGGCTTGCTCTGGAATATCGATTCACCCAAGACCTGGCTTGGCCTAAGCCCGATGCGCATTGCATGCGGGGTAGCCGCCGTGTTGTGGTGGTTTGCCTGGCGGATGAGTCGCCACAAAATCCTGCTGTTTCTGGCCACCTGCGCCGCCACCTTGCTGCTGTTGGGGCATTCTTTCAAAAATGCCGCCATGCATTCAGACCAAGTGCGGCATTGGATCGGGGACCTGTTTTCCGGCATGGTGCCGACCAGCCGGGGCGGTTGGGGCGTGTTGCTGTTCATCGGTGCCTTTGTTTTGTTGGGCTCAGGCGCTTTGATCAGCCATCTGGGTGTCCGCAAGCGCAGGGTGATGGAAGCAACGGATGAACATGCACAGAGGGGTTGAATAAAGGCTGAAGACTGAAAACAGGCCGAAAAGCGCCTTTATCAATCCCCTTATTAAGGTCCTATAATGCACCTAAAGTATTTGGTAATAAGCAGTTAGCAACACTGTAAAACCTGTCCAAAAGCGCGCCCGCTTGACAAAGAAAAAACCTGGCACCTCATTGCACGAGGCCCAGGCACGGTAGGGCGGCTTTTCTTGCTTGGCAGCGGGAAAACCCTACGTTAGGAATGGTACACCCCTTTGGGTTCCGTTTCAAGTGCCGCCCTACCGCGTTCCAAGTGCGCGGAGATTCTCATGGGCACGGCACAAATTGGCGAAAGAAACACTTGTTGGATCAAAACGGAGTATTGCCTGGCGTCTGGCCATAACGGCGTTGTCGTTGTGGCCCAGCGCGTTTCCAAGACCGTTGAAATACAGGCCGAGTATCAAGCCGGCGCCGGCGGCCTGCAACGCGAAAGCGTGGCAGTTTTTGCCCCTGCCGATGCCCGCCGGCTGGCGGCCGCGCTCATGAAGGCGGCCGACATGGCCGAGAGGGGGCGCAAGTGACCAAGCAAGTTCCCTACCTCGACCCCTGCGGCCGGCAACTGATGTTGTTCGTGTGCCCCGTGTGCCGCGCGCCATTCTCCGGCACTTCGCGCCGCGTGTTTTGCTCGCCCAAGTGCCGCCTGAATGCCTTCCGCGCCGCGCACCGCCAGCGCGCCGCCGGCGCGGCCGCGCCCGCCGGCAAGAAGGGGGCCGCGTGATCCATCCCAAAGGCGGATACCTGCGGGTGAGCGTTCAGGAATACCGCGCGGCCGTGGAGCGCGCCCGCGTGGGTGCGGCCGTGGCCTGGCTGCTGGAAACCTACGGCAACCTGACGATCATCCGCAACGAAGACGGCAGCGTATCGGTGAACGGCCGCACGGCCGACGAATTGTCATCCGCACTGAAGGCCGCCACCACCCCCGGCCGCGCCTGGCGCAAGATGGGGGGCAAAGCGTGAGCGAGGCCGAGGCCATCACTCTCAACCGCAAGGAGCGCCGCGCCGGCGCGGTTATCGCACGCAAAACCGATAAGCAAAAGCAGCAAACGGAAAGCAGTTTCAAATACCTTTTTGGTCTGATGGAAAATGCGGCCGTGAAGTTGTTGCCGCACCATCGCGCCGCAACCGTTCAAAGCGTCGTCCAAGCCTTGCACAAGCTGGCCGGCGTGGCGTCGTTCAATGGGGTTTACCCGTCCTTCACAATCTGGACGCTGTGCAAGCGCTTTCGTGGCCTGGGCAACGGCGACAAGGCCAAGGAGAAGTACAAGGGCGAACCGCACCGCGCCGCAACGAGAGACATTTGTCTTGCCCTGGAGGGGCTGGGCTTCATCAAATTAGGCGGCGAGTTTTGGCAATCGGGCAACCCCGAAACGCGCGGCTCCATGGGGCGCTCCGTGATGTTCCTCTGGGATAAGGTCAAGGCCGAGGCCGAGGTAATGGGCCTGACAAACGCCCTCACGCCCAGGGAAGGCATGACCAAATGCGCCAAGTGGGCCCGCGAAAAAGCCGCCTTTGCCCGCGCCCATGTGGCCGAGGCCAAGGCCAAGGCCTTGATCGCGTTCAAGAACTCGATCCGCACGAACCGCGCCCGAATCGACGAGGCCACCCAGGGCACGGCCGCGCCGGCCGGCGTTTTAGATCCCTCCAGCACCAAGGCGGGGGAGCAGGCGCAAAGGCAAGTGGATCTGTATCTGTTGAGGGCCGAGCAGTTGAAGGACGCGAAGAAGAAGCGCGCCGAGGCCTTGCGCGCCACCCTGGACAAGCCCAAGCCCAGGGCGGCCGCAAGCGCGGCCGCGTACGAGCCGGGCTCTCTCCGGGATATGTTCCCCTGGATGAGACGCCCAGGGCCGGCCTAGCGGCCGTCTAGGCCACTCAAAACGATCAAAGCGACACACCCGCCCGCAGTTGGCGGGTTATCTCATTGGCCAGGGGCGCAAAACATACTAATGCTTCCCGAACACTGCCGAACCTAACCAAATACAAACACCGCAAAATGACAAACAATTAGGGTAAAGATAGGGTAAGGCGGGGCGCCAGGGCGCGGCCGGCGGGCTTCGATCTGAACGCCAGAGTACATAAATTACCCTTCGGGTTATAAAACAAAGAATATGGAAACAGGAAGGGGCTAAAGCCCCGCTTTGGGGATTCCAGGGCTACCGCCCCATTGAACAACGCCAGGGCGGGGCAGGGCGCAACCACCGCAGCCCAAGGGCACGCATTGACCCTATGCAAGGGAGGACGGATGAACCGAGCAACCTTCCAAGAGGTGGGGGGTACTGCATTTTTTGGCGTTCGATCAATTGATCGTTTCACCCAATTGCGCCGGTTGCTTCAATACACCTCAAGCATCTTGCTCTTGATCTTCGCACCAATCAGCAAGGCAACGACGCCGGCCAAGGGAACGCCGGCAATGCCGGCGGCAAGCAATGCGGAATTCGCCGGGTCGATCGCGTAGACGATGACGGCCGAAGTGAACGACGCAAGAACCACCACCACCGAAGAGGCTTGCCCGCGCAACCGGAACAACTGATCCCGTTCGTCGTTCTTGTGGCGGTTTTTCTGCTGTTCTTCCATCATCGCCAAAAGCCGGTTGAGGGTGCCGGGGTTCATGGCCTCATAGGCTTTCATGGATTCCGGGTCGGGCAAGAAACTCTGGTGGCTGGTGGCCACGAAGCGTTCACCCTGGCTGTTTTGGACGGATACCTGGCGGGTTTCGGTGGCCATTACGCGCCCATCCTTCCCATAGCCGCTTCAAAATCGCCGCGCAGGGCCCGGATGTCCTTCATCCGCTCTTCTTCGTCGATTTGCTGCGCCGTTTTGCGCGCCTGGGGGCCGAAGAATGAATGCAGCAAGAACCCGACGGCGAACACAGAAAGGGCGCCAATCAGGAACGAAGCTAGGAAGTTGTTTTCTCCTTCGGATTTCATGGGCTGCATTGTAGCGGCGGCCGCGTTGCGTTTCAAAGGTGGAAAACGCCGGCCGGCGCAAGCGCCAGCCGTAGGATTTTCGCATGGACAAATTCCCTTCGGCTTCCATCATCCGCCTGGCCCTTGGCATTGTCGCCCTGGCCTTGTGCTTTGTGGCCCCGTGCGCGCTGTTCTTCGCCCTGTCGTTCGTGTGCCATGCCCTGGGCTACTTCTGGCACCTGGGCGGCTCGATGTTCCATTATTGAGGCCCGCCATGCTCCCCGAAAGAATCGGCCATTTCCGCCACCTGGCTTGTGTGCCGCTCACGCGCTTCATTGATGTCGCCGGCATGGCCTGCC